>JAYVNW010001064.1:0-2709 GCA_043758225.1 Candidatus Kuenenia sp.
ACCTTCTGCCGTCACAGGACCGCTGTGATCCATGTTCAAACCCCATTGAGCAATATCCAGATGATGCGCGCCGAAGTTTGTCATCTGTCCGCCGGAGTAGTCCCACCAGAAGCGAAAATTGTAGTGAACTCGTTTGCTGTGATATGGTTTCATGGGAGCCGGGCCGAGCCACATGTCATAGTTCAATTCGGGCGGCACCATTTCCACCGGACCAATGTCTCCAGGATGATTCGGTCCCGGAATTCCCACCAGCACTTCTTTCACATCCCCGATGATTCCATTCCGCACCAGCATGCAGGCTTTCCAGAATTCCGATGATGATCGCTGCTGTGATCCTGTCTGCACGATGCGTTTATTTTTGCGAGCCGCATGCACCATACGCCGACCTTCCGCAATCGCCAGCGATAGCGGTTTTTCGCAGTAAACATCTTTGCCGGCGTTACAGGCATCGATCGTCATTCGCGCGTGCCAGTGGTCGGGAGTTGTAATGACAACCGCGTCGATGCCTTTGTCTTCCAGCAGCCTTCGGTAGTCATCAAAAACTTTCGGAGCGGGACTTTTTGCGCTCACTATTTCCACTGCGGCGGCCGCAACTTTCGAATCGACATCGCAGATTGCAACGACATCCGCACCTGCATCAAGGAATCGTTTCACGTTTCCGGAACCTTGATTCCTTACTCCAATTGAAGCCACAGCGATCCGCTCATTGGCCCCAAAAACTCTCGAAGGCAGGATCATCGGCGCGGCAAACGCGACAGCAGCAGTGGCGGTTTTTCGGATGAATGAGCGACGTGTCGTTGGTTTCATCGGGAGGAGCCTCTGGAGGATTGAGTGGCGAGTTTTCGAGTCCGTGGATATTACATCAGCAGCTGGCACCGCCGCCAGTCTTCAACTTAACTCGACTCTCCAGTGTCGAGTTACACGCTTTTCGGACAGCCTTTTAGACCGACGAGGCATGCAGTCTGATCAACTCCATCGCCCATGCGTGATCGGCCTCATTGAGCGGAGGATTCAACGGCCGTGAATAGTCCAGCGAGTCATAGCGGCCTCGCCGGTAGCAGTCGTCCATGAGTGGCTGCAACTGCACCAGAATGTCTGCATCGGCCGGACGCAGCGGGAGTAAAACGTTTGGCAGCGGTTCCCTGAGCGAAACTGGAAACAGTTCAGCCAGAGAAGGCCGAGTCACCCGTCGGACACAAATCATGTAAGGCGAACGGCACTCTGAGGGCACAAGGTCATCGGGAACAGCCAGAATCCATGCTCCGTCGCGAACAAGATCAATCTCCATCAGATTGACTCCCGCACTCATGTACTCATGCTGTTTCTGGTGATACGCCTTGCGCCCGAGTTCGCTGCATTTGTTGGCGGGGCTTAACAGTTCGATGGCCGTCACCACGCGTCCGCCGCTGTTTCGATCAATAATTTCGATGTGCCGCTGAGTTCGATGTTCGCTGCCCAGGGAAACCACCGTCGGTTGAGTTGCTATTGCTGTTGATTGAGCCACCGCGATGGCCACATTGCCTGTCGAGGTATCAAATTGTTCTTCAACAACATGCGAATCTGGGTAGATCGTTCGCCTGTAGTCATCGGCATCAACGGTGAGGCTTTCTTCGACACGAGCCTGCAAATCGCGAGGCAGACGCTCGTTGACCTGATCCGCGAGATACACCACGAACCGCGAATGAATGTCTCCCCAAAAGCGTTCCAGCCAGGGATCCATACCGGGAAATGGACTTCGGTTTACCATGAGATTGAGTCTGTGCAAAAGGGACCGTTCAAGTACGCACATTGTAGCAATATGCGATCAGAATACGTAACAATTCCAAAGAGCCCGAGGAGATTTGACGGCAGGAATATCTCGCCTTTGAGACACAAGCCACAATCGGGCAACCCGCGAAAATACTCGACTCTGGAGAGTCGAGTTACGGGCTTCTCAGACAGCTTCTCAGCCACATTGTCGATTGTCAGCGGGGAAATCCGCGCCTATGCTGGGACACTATGTCGCTTCAGCTTTTTCATCCCGTAATCATTCAATGGTTTCAGTCTCGCTTCAGCGCGCCAACTGAGCCGCAAGTTGAAAGCTGGCCGCACATTCAGCAGCGCCGCAATATCCTTGTGGCGGCTCCGACGGGCAGCGGGAAAACTCTGACAGCGTTTCTTTCGGCCATCGACAGATTGCTGCGACTTGCCGAAGCTGGTGAACTTGAAGACGAAATTCGAGTCGTCTATGTGTCGCCGTTGCGTGCGTTGTCGAATGACATGCATCGGAATCTGCAACAACCGCTCGATGAGATTCTGGCACTCGCGGCAGAGTCTGGATTGCTGATTCCACAGATTCGCGTCGGACTGCGAACAGGAGACACGGCGGCTGCCAAGCGTGCGGCCATCGTAAAAAAGCCGCCGCACATTTTGGTGACGACGCCAGAATCTCTGTACCTGATGCTCACGAGCACGCGCAGCCGCGATGTGCTGAAAACTGCTGAGACAGTGATCGTCGATGAAATTCACGCACTGGTTCGCGATAAACGCGGTTCGCACCTTTCGCTTTCGCTGGAACGATTGGCGGCAATTTGTCCGCGCCCGTTGCAACGTATCGGGCTGTCAGCAACTCAGCGGCCGATTGATAAGATCGCCGAGTTTTTGGTCGGCGTCGCAAGTAAGGCGGCAGAAACTCAGCAGTGGGACAAAAATGAAACGGCGAGTTTCGCC
>JAYVNW010001065.1:0-4263 GCA_043758225.1 Candidatus Kuenenia sp.
ACGTACTGTTCGTCGGTCGGCACCGAGTACTGAAAAGAACTTGGCCCGAGCAACATTGCGAGCCAATCGCCCCCGGAAGTAGCTAGAGTCCTCCGCCCCCCTGGGATTCGCTGCTTCCGGGATTTTTTTTGCGCGGTGCCAAATGTTCGACGCTGAAAACAAACTGCGGCCGCTCCCAGTCTCCGAAAAATTCTCCAGCGCCCGTCCTTGCCAGCTTGTTTCTTCGTAGTCAACAATGCGTCTGTCAGGTACGCTGTAGACTGATTCTGTTCTGCCACTGGAAAAAATCCCGTCGGTGGAGCGACGGGCGTACAGTACACCTGTCGCTCCGCCGACGGGAAAGTTATGCACCGTGAACTCACTGGCATTCGGGATTGAGAAGTTGATTTTGGACAGTTTTTAACTCAAACCTGCAGTTCTGCAGACATGTCAGATTCCTGTGGAACGCACTCATGAACCTTTGGCTTAACGAAAGACCGCATGATTTGTCACGCCGCACCTTAAGAAACCAGGCAGGACTGGCTCTGACTTTTCTTTTGGCAATCTGCAATGGCTGCGGAGGTTCGGCGGCACCATCCTCTGCTGACAACACTGCAGCCAGCGGCACTGCGTCTCCAGCGGCACCACTGGACTCGGCATCTGATAGAACAGCGAACCAGGCTGTGTCTGGCGGAAATGTCGGCAATACGAATACGGTGAAAACCAAGCACGGCCGAGGCGAAGTGTGGGTTGACGAGAAGGGACAGAAGTGGTTCGGTGATGTCCCAATGGATGCTTTCTTTGATCAGCCATATACGGTTGCAAGTAATTCAGCTGCTATCGGAGGCAATGCGGCACCGACAGACGTGGCTGCGGCGGCCCCGGCAACCGGCGATGCATCGCCGGAAATGGTTGAAATACCGACGACCACAGCAGGCACAGACACACCTGCAACTGCGGCAAGTGGTGATTCCTGGGCTGCGTTGATTTCAGACACTGAACTCGACAACGAAGTGAAAGTCATCCGCAATTATCTGAACGAAAACCTGCAGTCGGTAAGCAATTACAATTCGGCGATGCTGATGATTCCACCAAAGGCTGCAACGCTCGGCGCTCTGGCTGGAGTTGCCATGGAACATCCAAACGCAGTCTCATGGAAGGACGACGCGAAATATGTCCGGGATCTTGCCAAGCAGATGAATGCTGACACACTGCGATCCGGCCCAAAAGATCAAAAGCGATTGCTGGGCCTTTACGAATCGGTGTCCGACACATTGAACCGATCGCGGCCAGCCGGGCTCAACGAGCCACCGGAATCAGACGGTTTTTCAGAAGTTTCTGAGATGCGACTGCTGATGCATCGAATGGAAGAGGCAGAAAAACGGATGAAGACTGAAGCTGGCACCGACAGCGCTCTGGCAACCCGTAAAGAAATGGTTGCCCACGAAGCTGCGATGATGGCAACGTTGGTAAAAATTGTCACACTGCCAGGATATGGCTATGAGGATGACGACAAGTTTAAGGCATACGCCCTTGATGTGGTGAAGTCAGCACTGGCGATCAAGGCGGCTGCTGAAAGCAACGACTTCGCAGCGTATGAGCTTTCGCTGACAAAAGTGTCAACCACATGCAGCAACTGCCATTCTGAATACAAGAACAATTAGACACTTAAATCAAGAGGCCGTAAGATGTCTGTTAAGTTTCATCCGTTTGCTCTCGGTATATTTGTCTGTACTTTGGCAACAACAGTGAGTGCCGATGCAGACATCATCGTGATGAAATCGGGACAACGTGTTGAAGGACAGGTGCTGAAGGTTCAGAAAGATACTGTCTTTGTGGATGTCGGTGTCGATGTAATTCGAATTCCAGTTGCGCAGATTCAGGAACGGATCAACCAGGAACCTGCAAAAGAAGTTGTAAAGTCGACAGACAGTGGCGTATTCATAACCGCCGATCTGCCTGAACGCACCGTCAAAGAACTCGTCACAAAATTTGGCGAAGGTGTGGTGCTGATCGAAACACCGGATGGCCTTGGTTCCGGGTTCATTATCAATGATCGCGGCTATTGCGTCACCAACTATCACGTTGTCGAGACTCAGACTCGCGTGGCGGTCACGATTTTTCATCGCAGCGACAATGGTGATTTCGAACGCCGCTCGATCCGAGACGTCAAGATTCTGGCATTGAATCCTCATTTTGACTTCGCATTGCTGGAAATCCCAAAACAGGATGATCTGCAGTTCAGTCCTGTGTACATCGCCGATGACGACAGCCATCGTGAAGGTGATGCGGTCTTTGCGATTGGCAGCCCACTGGGACTTGAGAGATCTGTATCTGAGGGTATCGTCAGCACACGCAATCGCAACATGAACGGCATCGTCTACATTCAGACAACAGCTCAGATCAACCCGGGCAACAGTGGCGGGCCGTTATTCAATGACAAAGGCCAGGTTGTAGGTGTGATCAATATGAAACTCAGCTTTGGGGAAGGCCTCGGTTTTGCCATCCCTGTGTCATATCTAAAACACTTTCTTCGCAATCGAGATGCTTTTGCATTCGATCGCACAAATCCAAATACCGGATATCACTACCTTCAGCCTCCTCATCGTGCGAACTTAAAACAACCGTATGAGGCAGATTCGAAGACATCAGAGAAGAAATAGAACACGTCGACGCCAGCCGGATGCATTGTCCAGTCGCACTTATTCTGTGTGCTGTCGTGATACGCAGTCTGAAGAATTAGGTATCGCCCTTCGACTTTTCCGAATAGGCGGTCAACGCAGCGGATCTCGCTCATGGCCCACAACTGAATTCACGCCGCAGGTTTTCAAATTCGACGGACTCAAGTTGTGAGCCGAATGCGATAGTGCTGTGTCAAGGCTCAGAAGGTCTGCCCTCGAGATTGATTCGACGTCCTCCGGCAGATTCTGCCGCTACTTGGCACGTAACCAACGTGCGGTTTGCTCAACGGATCTTTAGACAATCTCGCGGGATTTCGTGTGTCGCTGGAATTCTGTCAGTTCCTGGCCCGACAAGTCTTCACAGAACCCTCTCCGTTCGCTGTCAACACAATCGGACGGAAGAGCATGCATTCCCGGAAGAATCCAACTCATTCACACAACTATTTTTTCTGGATCAATTGTTCCCGCCGATACGACTAAGGGGTTGCACTCTGCTGCACCACTTGGATAGCAGAAAATATTTTCGTATGAGCTACTGATAGCTAAAGGCAAGTTCAATGACTCAATATCGAAATCTCGCAAGCTGCGGATTTGTGCTGTTTCTCGCAGCCACGCACGTCGGCTGTGCAGGAAGCGGGCTGAAGAATCTCTTCACTCGAAATGAGACCGACGGATACCATTCGATCGATGAACTGGAAGCCGAAGAACGTAAGCTGGCCGAAGCTGAAGAATCCGACGAAAAAGAAGCATCTCCTTCGATCGCCGCTCGTATGACTTCATGGCGGCCGTTCAGTAAGCCCGATGCGACGAAGGAAGAGGAATACGCTGCAGACGACAGTGATCCTTCCGACACAGACTCAGAAGAACGTGCGAAGTCATCAAACCCTCTCAGCCGTGCATTTGCAAAGCGAGACTCAGTTGATCCAGACCCATTTCTGGAAACGGAGTCTGTGCACACGAAACAACCAACTCCAGCAACTCTCGATACGGCACAACATCGTAAAATCTCCAGGCTGGAGGAGAAGTCGGCCGCCGCCAGGAACATAGACAAGGCAACGGCCATTGAAAATGAATTCGCAATGACACCTGAGCCGACGGCTAAGTCTGCCAAAGAGGCGAAGATTGCTGCAATCAAAGCCAAAGCAAAATCTGATTCCATCGGCACTGATTCCGAGGACTCCGAGGCTCTTGCAAAGCGATTTGAGCAACACTTCCTGCTAAACTCTGCGGGGACAGTTGGCAAGGTAGAAGCAGCAGACCATGCGGCCAGAAGTTCAGAAAAATTGCAAAAGAAGTCTGCGACTATGGTTGCCAGCGCCGACGCAAAGCAGCGTAATATTTCCAGCATCGCTGAGAAACAAATTGACGATTTCGATTATCTGCTGGGATCCGATTCTTCGAACAGCCCAAAAAAATCCGCATCGAAAAGCAAACCTGCAGCTGAGCCGTTGAGAACAGGGCGTCGTCGAGGTGTCGTGGACGAAACAACAGAAAACTCTCTTGCAGCTTTCGATAACCTCGTTGGCATCGAAACCAACAATTCCAGGCATTCATTGATCGAAGCCGCCCACGCGGTCACCCAGAAAATTCAGCAAAAATCAGC
>JAYVNW010001066.1:0-3044 GCA_043758225.1 Candidatus Kuenenia sp.
AATCGCGTTCCGCAGCGTGAATTGCTGATGCTGACATCACAACTGGCAATCATGTCAGAAACAGGCGTCGATCTGGCTGAAGGGATTGGGCAGATCGCCGAGCAGTGTGCTCACAAAGTATTGCGTGAAACACTCCTGGACATTCATCGCAGTATCTCCGAAGGAATACCAGTCTCTCAAGCACTGGCAAAGCATCCGGGAGTCTTTGACGTGGGCTACATCGCCACCGTGGCGGCCGGAGAAGCGTCTGGCCGGATGGCTGAAGTTCTGGACCGACTGACGAACACGCTGCGAAACGAAATTCGCACAAAGAGCATGCTGAAGACCGTGATGGCGTATCCCGTCATTCTGTTTGCCCTCTCATTTGTCGTGGTGGGAGTGCTGCTGTTTTTCGTGCTGCCACACTTTGGTGAGATCTTTGAGGACATGAAAGTTCCATTGCCAGTCACGACGAAATGGCTGCTGTCACTTTCGGGTAGCCTGCGACAGCACTGGATGTTCTGGCTTGGTGGTGCGGGCGCGATGGTGGCTGGTGCAATCCACGCATGGCGTTCGGCCGCATTTCGGAAATGGATCGACGGAATGATGCTGACCACAGCCATCGTCCGGGATGTTTCCCGATCGCTGGCCGTCGGACGATCGTTTCAGTTATTGGGAGCAATGCTGCAAAGCGGCGTGCCTTTGCTGTCAGCGCTGCAGCTCGCTCGCGGATCGATTCGGAATTCGGTCTTCCGCGAGTTGTTCAACAGTCTGGAAGCCGAAGTTCTCAACGGTCGCGGAATTGGTGCCGCACTGGCCGCGACGCCTTTCGTGCCTGGCGGAGCCTCTCGGATGGTGCTGACGGCCGAACGAACCGGACGCCTGGGGATGGTAATGAACAAGGTTGGCTCATTTTATGAAGACGACGGCGAGCGACGCCTGCAGGAACTGTCGAAATACCTTGAGCCCATGATCATCATCTGCATGGGGGTCATCGTGTCGATCGTTGTGTTGTCCATCATGTTGCCAATGCTTTCACTCTCACAGGTCGAGTAGCCGGAAACAATTATGTCGCTTTTAGATTTCTTCAGGACACCCGGATCGGCTGTTTCTCCCCGCAGAAAGACAGGCTGGATCGGTATCGATATCGGGACTGCGGCAATCAAGATCGCACAGTTGCAGCAGTCGGGAGGAAAGCGGCGCCTGGTTCGCAGTCTTGTGATCCGCGCTGATGAAAATCGACCGTTTGATCTGGCTGCATTTGAAAGTGGCCATATCGGGGCAGAAATTAAGCGTGCGTTCAAAGTTCACGGTGGCTTTGCCGGTCAGACAGCGGCTTGCGTCGTCTCGATGGATCACTGTCAACTGCGAACCCTGGTCAGCGCGAAGGGAACTGAAGACGAACAGCGGGAACTGATCTCGTTGGAAATTGAGAATGATTTGAATTCTGCGGCACAGCCGCTGGAGTTTGATTTCTGGGATGCGTCCGCAGGAAAACAATCTGAAGATCGCGGCATGACGCAGGTCTACGTGGTGTCGATCCCGCAGTCATTTTCGGATTCAATCGCAAACAATATGCTGCGGGCTCGGTTGCAGTGTGAAGTTCTGGATGCAGTCCCATTCGCCACCGTCAGAGCGTCCGAAATGATGCCGGCAATTTCCGAAGTGGCTACGGAGGGGAAGGCATACGCGGTTCTTGACTGGGGCCATTCGATGGCAACGCTGACGGTCGTTTACAATGGTCAGCCGTTAATGACGCGAACGCTGAAACACTGTGGACTGCGGCGAATCCTGCAGGCCGTCAGTCAGCGGATGAAATTATCCGGGGCGGAAGCGGAGGCATTGCTCACCACGTACGGCGTTACAGCCAGACTAATCCCCGGTCGGAGTAATTCGGAACTGCAGTCGCTGATCACGGAACTGAGCGCTCCGGTTCTTCACGATTTGATGGAGGAAATCAGGGAGACGTTCGGTTTTCTGAAGCTACAGTTTCCCAAGCAGATTCCCGAGTCCTTCTGCCTGCTGGGGGGCGGTGCGGCGATTCGAAATATCGCGACGCTGGTGCAGCAGGAAACTCGCCTGCCGACACATGTCTGGAATCTTGCCGGTTCCGGTGCGGAACAGGTTTCTCCAGTCCTGGCGGCAGCCGCCGCACTTTCAGCATTGGCGTGGGAACTATGAACAGACGCTCCATTAATCTCTTGACAGCAAAATTTCGCTTCTACCTGCTGGTCAAAGCACGAGTGCTGCAGTGGTCGGCCATGTGGGTCGCGTGCAGCTTTGTCATGGTCGTCTGGTGGCAGGTGGAAAATCAGCGACTCGGTGCAACGATGGACGCGCTGGCCATCATGGAAAGCCGTGTCGCGCCGCTCCAGCAGATGCAGAATCAAAATCAGACATTGGTAGAACGGGTGAAGAACCTCAAGAGCCATCAATCACTTCTGACACGACTGGATGACGAGCAAGTGCCGTATCGACTGCTGGGGCTTGTGAGTAAAACGACTGCTGACTGCATTGGCACAATCCGCGTTGATTCTCTGACGTTTGACCGTCGGATGGAAGCAGTGCCAATGACGGCATCCAAACCTGATACTCCGATGACAACGACCAGTACGACTCAACCAACGACACCCGCCACACGCGAAGTCGCGACATTGTTGCTGAACGGAATTGCGGACGACAACATTACAGTGTCTCAGTTTGTGGGATTGCTGCGAGACTGCAGTGTCTTCCAGTCCGTTGAACTGGTCAGTTCCGTAGGAGCCGACGCTTCGTCTCAACGGACTCAGATGTTTCTTGTGAAGTGCGATCTCTGAAGGACAAGGTGCCGCGATGCTGATCACCAAGACAGAACAAAAACTCAGTCGCTGGGCGCTGGGTCTGCATTGCGCAGGTTTGCTTATTGCCGTCGCCGCTGGCGGTTTCATGCTCAGTGGCATCATTTTTCCGCTGATGCAACAAAACTCCGAAATCGTCGGGAAAGAAGCGAAACTGCGAAATGTACTCGAACTGGATGAGATCGTGACCCGTGAAAACGAACGGCTGACGATGACACTGGGAGAGGC
>JAYVNW010001067.1:0-2065 GCA_043758225.1 Candidatus Kuenenia sp.
CGCGAAACGTTTGCCTACGGTCTGCGGCAGTGTCAATTGAAATGCAAACTGGCAGCTTTGTTTTTCAGGCGCGGGTTCTCTGGCATGAGTTGAGGTTAATGGAATCTGGCGACACCACTATAATCTTCGTTGCCCATTGCGACCGGACCAGTTTTCCCAAATCAAATTTCAACAATGACCATTCTCAAGCTTCGACGTCCCCTTGAATATCTGATCTTTCAAACGCTGTTGTTTGTCGTCAGATGTCTGCCCATCCGCGCCAGTGTCATTCTGGCGGAATCATTGGCATGGATCATGACCCGGGTAGTGCCAAAAGAAATAAGTCGCTACGACATCGCCAGGGAGAATCTGAAACTCGCGTTCGGTGATACCATAACTGACGCAGACGCAGATCGCACAATCTATGGAATGTGGCTGCATCTGTTTCGAATGGTCTGTGAAATAATCCAGTTGCCTCGGCGCTTTCGCCTCGCCAATTGCTCAGAAGTTTTAAGCTTCGAACGTCGCAACGACTGCGTGAAGGCTCTATGTTCAGGACGGCCCGTGCTGTTTCTTGGCGGCCATTTTGGAAATTGGGAAATCAGCGTCAACACGTTTGGACATTTCGGATTTCCGATGGGAGTCGTTGCTCGTCATCTGGACAACCCGTACCTCCACAAGTGGTTCAAGGACTTTCGGGAATCTACCGGCAACTCGTTGATCCTCAAGAGCGGTGCCGGAGCCGAACTTTCAGACATCATGGAACGCCGGGGCATGGTTTCTCTTTTGTGCGATCAGGATGCCGGCCGCACCGGAGTCTTCGTCGATTTCTTTGGTCACCCGGCATCGACGTTTAAATCCATCGCTTTGCTCGCCCTTCAATACAATGCGCTGGTTGTTGTTGGAGGCGCCTTTCGTTTGCCGGAGGCCAAACTACAGAACTGTCGATGGGTGCGCTTCAGCCTCACAACACAGGACATCATCGATCCAGCAGAATTTCAGGGGGCGAATGGGATTAATGAGCTGACGCAGCGTTTTACATCGTCGCTGGAGGCATTGATTCGCAAGGCGCCTGAACAATATTTCTGGGTTCATCATCGCTGGAAAACCGCCCCCGGAGCGAGGCGAAAGCCAAGAGAAGCCAGTGCGGCCTAAGGGGATGCATTGTTGCCCAAAACGTGAATTGCACGCGTGGTGGTTGCGAATTCACTTTGCCTCCCGAAGTGGTTTAGCAGTTGGATTGGCAGTGGCATCAGTCGCCGCTGGCGCGGTTGTTTGGTCCGTCGAAATCGATTGTGATTCGGGAAAAGTTTCAGACTGACTGTTCTCAGTTGGCCACGACAGAGTTGTGTACAGGAATCAGCCGAACCCAATCTTGCCGAAGACGAGAATCCATTTGAGTGGCAGCGCAGCCCCGCGTTTCATCCGAAACACAGCAATCGCCCATTCTGTTGATCTTCACCGACGACCAGATGCTTCTCGCCGATTGCGATGCCTGCGTTGATTGGCTTTCCGGCGTTGTACTTCCAGACTTCTTTTCCGGTTTCCAGATCAAGGCCGTAAAGGTTCTTGTCACCGGAGCCGACGAAGACGCGGCCTTCGACCACGCTGGCAGAACATTCGATTCTTGCGTTCGTTGGAAAGGTCCATTTGCCGGCACCGGTTTTTCGATCTACGGCGTGTACGATCTTATCGTGACCGCCGAGAATCACCAACTCGTCCGTCACGGCCGCTGAGGCATGAAACGGCATTTTTCGCTGTCCTGCATATCGCCAGACGAATTCTCCTTTACGCCAGTCCGCGCAGACGATTTCACCGGCATGAGTTCCAACGTACAGCAGATCATCAACCGTTGCCGGTGATCCGATCAGCGGCGATTCCAGCGGC
Organism: Candidatus Kuenenia sp.; assembly: GCA_043758225.1. Taxonomy (GTDB): domain Bacteria; phylum Planctomycetota; class Planctomycetia; order Planctomycetales; family Planctomycetaceae; genus SXXK01. The sequence continues at coordinate 1,867 of JAYVNW010001067.1, forward strand.
ATGTCGCGGAACTCTTTGCCCGTTTCCAGGTCGATGACTCGCAAGTGTTCATCGCAGCCTGCCAGAAACGTGTAAGTGCTGGCGATGGCCGGCGAACAATTGATGCGGTCATCAGTCTGGAATTTCCAGACTTCCGTTCCATCCAGCGTCAGGCAATACAAGAAACTGTCGTGTGAAGCCAGCAGGAGTTTGTCTTCGT
>JAYVNW010001068.1:0-5806 GCA_043758225.1 Candidatus Kuenenia sp.
CAGCAGCTACGTCGCACATATGAAACAGCCGATCCCCAGCGTCGGGTGCCGTTGATGCTGACTGTGTATGCGGAAACAGGTCGCCCGCTGGTGATCGAAGGCATAGCGAAGAACGGCTGCTCATGCCGAATTGAATCAGAGCAGCCTCTTGCAGTCGCGCAAAAACATCCGATCACGGCTGATGTATTGCGTGAGCAATTGTCGCGACTCGGTAGTTCGGCATTCGAACTGCTCGATCTGAATGCTACGATTGTCGGGACGCCAATGGTGCCGTTGAGTGTGCTCGGTAAGTTGCGAAAACAGATGATCGAACAGCTTGATCGTTCGTTGCCGATGCCGGAGGTTGTGCTGTCCCGAGACAACTCTCTGGAACGATTGCGACACAATTTGCCTGCCCGTGAATCCCAAACCGTCGCGGCATTACTGACCGTGCTTTGTCGCACGCTGGATCAGGTGCGAGCCTGCGTCGATCTGAAAGTTGATCGACTGATCGCCGACTTTCAGGATATTCGCGAATACCGTGAAGCTGTCCAGATCGCTCGCTCATCAGAGAACACGCTGCTGATCGCGACACCTCGAATTCAGAAGCCGGACGAAATGGGGCTGTTTCGAGCGATGCTCAAGTATCAGCCAGATGGCGTGCTGATTCGTAATCTCAGCGGGCTTGCATTCTTCCGAGACAACGGTGTTGCGGTTGTGGGCGATTACTCTCTAAACGTGACCAACGAATTGACCGCGTCATTTCTGATGGACCAAAAGCTGCAATGGCTGACACCATCTTACGACCTGAATCGCGATCAATTGATGGATCTCGTCAAAGCCGTGCCACCGCAATGGCTGGAAGTCGTCGTGCATCAACACATGCCGATGTTTCATATGGAGCACTGTGTCTTCTGCGCGATGCTGTCACCGGGCACAAACAAGACAAACTGTGGTCGCCCCTGCGATGTGCATCAGGTCGAACTGCGGGATCGTACGGGCGTTGATCATCCATTGGTGGCAGACGTTGGTTGCCGGAATACGCTGTTCAATGCCGTCGCTCAAAGTTCTGCCGAAGTCGTTGCCGAATTGTTGGTCTCGGGAGTCCGACGTTTCCGCATCGAACTTTTGCGCGACAATGAGGATCACATAGGCCGCCTGTATTCTCTCTACCACCAGCTGCTTTCCGGATCTGTCACAGGAGAACATGTCTGGCGAAATCTTAACGCAATGAATCGCGTCGGCGTCACACGCGGTACGCTGGAATCGCGGCGAAATCCGCTGGCGATTTTGTAATTTTCCGCAGGACGGGTCTTCAGACGCGTCCTGATGTGAGAATTCTTTTTGTGTCTGGACTGGAGTGCCGTCCTACGAATTTGCTGGCAGCAAACACTACGGATTTTGGTTATTCTTCGCTTCGATTTTCAGCTGTTCGAACACAGTCGCCACAGCATCCGCCGGGATGGCGAACGCCGGAAACCGATCGGCTCGAGCAATCACAATCCCCAGAGTCTTGCCATTGATTCCCAAGAGCGGACCGCCGACCTGTCGAGGATAGACGTCGGCGTCGATTTGAATGACCTTTGGGAATCCGCCAGCATGTGTGCTGGCAAATTGTCCCTGAAACTGCTCCTCTTTGTATAACGGAAGCATCGCATCTTCATTTACAAACTTAGACGTCAGGATGATGTCGATTGTACGAAGCTTGTCTGCTCGCATAAAGCGAACGGAGATTTTGTCTCCCGGCTTAAACGCCCCAATGGCAGCAGCCAGTGTCGTCGGATGATCGACGGCTTTGCCATTCAGCGACATGATCACGTCGCCCTGTTTCATGCCATTGCGTTCTGCTGCGCCACCGGGCAATACGCGTTCAATCCTGACGCCATTCTCATCAATCTCCATGCGGATCCCAAGAAATGCCTTATTCGCGCCTTCTGTAGTATGAGTTTTAACACTAATGACCGTCGGCATCAGTGGTTCGCCTTTTCCGTTTTGAAGTACGGCAAGTTCGCCCACGAATGAGGGTCGATCAACTTCCAGAGACACCGGCTGCAAATCCGTGGCCTGAATCTTCAGCAGCATCAAGTCAAACGCATAGTCCGTTGCCAGTTCCCGTGCCTTGAAGCGACGGCCATCCGGAAGAATGACTTCCGGATCGATCGCTCCCTGAATTTCACTGGCTTTGGTGAGAATGTAACCATCCGCTGACATGACTGTTCCCAGGCACATCAATAATCCGCCGTCACGAATTGAAACGACGCTGTTTTGATTTGGGTTCACGACAGCTAAAAACAGACTCAGTTCTTTTTCTGAACGTTTTTCAAACGTGCCGATCTTTCGGTTCTCGCTCAGTTGATCCATGATCTCCTGATCGCGATCCGAATCTTCTGCGCGTCGCGGATCAGGTTGCGGAGAATCTTCGTCGTCGTAACTTCCAACGTCCCCGGCATCGTCCCCGGTCACCAATTCGACGGTCGCTTCTTTGCCGTCTCTCAGAATCCTAATTTCAATTCGTTGCTCCTCTTCGAGCAGGTCCAGTGTGGTGCTCAGATCCAGACGATCAGCAATCTTTCCATTCTGCACGGTCACCAGCACATCGCCTTTTTTCAATCCTGCTTTTTCCGCTGGTGTATCTGGGATCACCCGAGCAACTTCAGGAACGAAATCTCTCCATTTCAGATGCACACCGAAGAAGCCCGATTCAGCCAGATCGTTGTCTGTAGAACGCAAATGCCCCCATCGATCGCCAGCAAGCAATCGATCCCAGTCGCGATGAAAACTATCAATTGCCACATGGCGATTTTCGGTAATCAAGCTGGTAATCATACTGTGAATACCGATGACCTTGCCGTCCATATCAAATAAGGGTCCGCCGGAATCACCCAGCAGAATCGCACAGTCTGAGACCACAGTACGGCTGCCGACCGACAGGATTCGGCCGAAACGCAACGGAGCTTCTCTTTCATGACGGAACCCGCCCGGATGTCCCATCGCAAAACAATGATCGCCGACTTTGCATTCGGTCGTTCGCCCCATTTCAGCGAATGGAAATCCAGCGTTGTCGCGTGGCAGGTCATTGATTCGCAGAACTGCGGCGTCTGAGTCGCGGTCTTTTCCCAAAACAGTTGCTGCGTACTGGCGGCCATCTGCCATTGTGATGGTTGCGGCTTCGTTGCGAGACCTTTTATTTCGCGATGTCACCACATGCGACGCAGTGAGAACGATTCCATCGGCGCTAACGATCACGCCGCTGCCGACTCCCAGTCCGTCAGAAACGCCGACAACCGCTTCCCGGACTTTTTGAATCGCTGTTGATAACTGATTCTGACGCTGTTGCAGATCCGTTGCGACATCCGCAGCTGAAGCCTGTTGAGAACACGTCATGGTCACTGCCAGAACACCGGCAAGACACAGGCAGCGGAACAGCGAAGAGAACTTCCTCATTATCAACTCCGGCAATGCAATAAACTCGCACGCAGCCCTGAGTGATTGAGTCCTTCCGGGCTTCATCTGACCTGTTTTCAACACAGTCAGTCATTACGCAGGGACGTACACATGTGTTATTTTAGACATCCCACATTGTGGGTTCCACATTTCAACACCGTTCAGACGACTTTCGGTCGCAAAATGTCACGTCAGAAGTAAGCATTTTCTATTCCAGGCCAGTGATTTTCAAAATGGCCATTCCGTTTTCGATTCCACCATCTAATGGGTTCGACAGCAGCCACTCCTTAACTTTGCCAAATCCCAGACAGTTGATGACAGTCTGCAGATATTATTAAGCAGCCGCCTGCATAGCGAATCAAAATCTGTGGAGCTCAGGAATCCATAATCCACGGCTCGACGATCTCTTCCAGCATATCCTGATCCAGCGTTTCAAGTGCGAGCAGATTATCTGCGATTGCACCAATGGCCGCCCAATGGTGATCCTGTGAAAAAGCTTCGTAAAGATCGATCGTGATTTTCTCCAGTTGAGCGATTCGGTGTTGGATATTGCTGACATTTGAAAGACATTCGAATGCCGTGTCCCAGTCTTGACGCCATTCGGCAATTGTCGCGGGATGAAAAGGATTTTGCGAGTGAATCATCTCCGCCACTGGTCCCGCAAGTGCGACCCATGCTCCTTTTTGCATCAATTCCAGCTGAGAAAACCGGCGACGGTCCCAAACCACAACTGTATCACCAGTTCGCTCCGCACCGTCATCATTGTCGGGCTCGATCGTCACCGAACAGACTTTGGCCCCAACATAGATCGCTGCGTAGACATGTCCCGCTTCGTGAAATGCCGTAATTTCCTCAGTCATGTGTCTTCATTTAAGGAGTGTCATTCAGCTGTGGGAGCCCGAATGGAAATTGTTGCATTTGGTGTCGTCAGTCGAAACAGCCCCTCTTTTGCCAGATGGACGCATCGCACAGGCGGCAGACTTGAATAGACCGGCGACCGAGCAATCAACTGGCCTGTGGTCTCGTCGAAAACCTGCACAATGAGTTTATCTTCGGGCTCAAATCCCAGATTGGCGTGCAGGTCAGGCTTTGGCGATGACCATGAAACAAGCAGATCCGTATGATCGCCATGAATATCCGGGAAAACTGCCTGATCAACGTTCACGCCCCAGTGAATTTCGCCCGATGACGGATCTAGACTCAGCAACGGTCCGTTTGACAAAGACGGCGCACCTCGCATGAATGCCTGTTGAATTGATTGGCCGGATCGCGCCTCGGAACTCAACGCGGCAAACAATCGACCGTGTCGTTCAAAAGCGGAAAATGAATACACAAATCCCAATGAAACATACGTCGATGCCGGTGTCCTAAAAACGACGCGGCCATGATCGACATCAATCAAAATCAATTCCATTGTCGCAGATACGACCAACACACGATTATTCTCCAGTACCTGACACACTGCTCTATCGTCTCGGCTGAGCGGCGAAATCGGTTCGTCGTCTTTCAGTTCATCTTTTCCTGTCGCACTGTCGAACAAATGCAACGTTGCGTTGGAATCGGTGTACAACAAACATCGACCGACCGACACCACGGACTCTGATTTACCAATCGGCAGTCTTCCGGAACTCAGCCGCCGCCCGTCGTGAGTGCTGAAGCATTCGTAACTGCGAGAGTCACTTCCCATGACAAGAGTTGCAATCCGGTCGCCGGCAATGTAACGGACAGAAGAATTGACTGCACGATGCAAAATCGCCTGATCACTGTTGGAAAGTGTCAATTGGCGTGTCCACAAATCCTCACCTGTCAACGGATCTGCACAATGCAGTGTGTCAGCAAATTGCCACACAAAGTGATCAGCCCCCAGAGCACCAAATTCCACATGTCGAGCGTCTTTTTCGCCATTGCGGAATCTTTTCGTCCATAAAGCACGGGCTCTGCCTGGAACCGGACAGGACATCATCGCCATTTCATCGGTGCCGCAGACGGGGAATAATCCAGGCGTCTGCGCTCCGCTCGAAAGCGGAACATACCACCCCGTCACGCGGTCTATGGGAAACGGCAAAATCACGTCATCTCTCGTCGATCCGTCCGTCGTGTCGATCGTCAGTAGTTTTCCATTGCGTTCGGATTCTGGCGACAGATAGAGTTCTATCTGACGTTGAGCTGGCAAAAAATTGATTTCCGTATATCGACGAAGAGTCTCGTAATTCGTATCCAGATTCTGCACAACTGGCAGCAATTCGAAAGTCAGCGGCGCGAAAATCCCGGACGTGACTCCCTCAGTCTGCGATACGTTTTGACTTCCGAAATCAGCCGATCGGATTTGATTTAAAAGCTGAAGTGTTGAATCATCATGCGCTGTGACGCCGACTTCTGGTTT
>JAYVNW010001069.1:0-1802 GCA_043758225.1 Candidatus Kuenenia sp.
GGTGATTTGACTAACTTCTTTATCCGTTGTTTCTGTGGCACAAACATTGACCAGGAGCCAGCGTCATACTTTGCCTGACATGCCGGAATCAAATTCGGCTCACACGTGCGATGAAACACGTCTCGATGACCTTCCGTCATAAGGATCGATAAACACCGAGCGGTCAATCGCGCATCACCAAACGCTGCCAGGTCGTTCCACGCCGCATCGTTGATCAAATTTGCCTTTTCATGCATGGCATTTGCGAAAGTCGAATCGTCTTCACACGATGCCGCGATTCGCAGAACATTCGCCTTGCGAAAGTCCTGGGCCGCCCACGCTTCAGTCGGGTACTGCAATTCCTGCGGTTTATCCAGCGTGCGACGTTCATTCGCTGCCATCCAGCGACCGTAAGTCTGCATCACATCGCGCGAGTAGGCGTACATCGCGTCAAACTGTTCCGCGTCGCGTTTGGCCAGCAGGTAACGTCCAAGCGAATTCAAAAACACGGCGTAGGACCAATGACCTTCCGCGTCGAGTAAATGCAATTCATCCGGATTCTGCGACGGATGCACGCAGCGGCGAATGAGTTCTTCCAGCTTTTTCATATATCCGGATTCGCCAGTCAGAATCCAACCGTCGAGCAATGCGTTGATTGAGTTCCCGGCACCGCGACCGGGTCCGTGGAAGTCTTCGAACACAGTCGCCGATGCCGCACCGGTGGGACCGTTGTCGAGTAAACCGAAGATTGTGTTTCGACCGTCGTCCATCGCGATGACCCAATCAGCCAGCGACAACACTGTTTCGCGAGCCTCAGGGCTTCCGGTCAGGAAATGGTAGTGCAGCAGACCGGTCGTGTAGTTGTGTTCGCAGCCTGGACCACCTCCATAAGATTGTCCGGCCTTTTGGTTGTGCTTCGAATAGGTGCGATGCGTACAGGAATGAGCATCGACGTAATGATCGGTGTGCCAGAACAAGCCGCCATTGAACGCCGCTCGATCTTCCGTCGTGTGATAGATATCGATGTCCATGACATGCCGGGCCAGCGGGTCGAACAGATCGAACCACTTGAGATCTCCGGTTGCCGCGAATTGCAGAATGCCTCCAAAAATCATGTCGAACTGATTATTGTAGTGCGAGACGATCGTTTTCTTGCCAGCGAAGTGAGTTTGTTCGTGATCGGCCGGCACGTCGCCAAAATTTCGCCAGCCGTATTCGTCGATTGATTCGCGGCGCGCGGCGAGGCTGAACTTGCCAGACGTGGCGTCGTTGAGGTAATCGGCGAATTGTTGAACTTTGACGTAGGACAGGTCTCCAGACTCGTCCAGACACAATCGATTCAGGACGGGACTGGAGTCCCCTCCGACAGCTGAAAACCATGGCAACGTGGCCGCGTCAGCAATAGAAGCAACAGATTGCAGTAATCGTGGAACGTCATGCACCCAGTCGAAGTCGTCAATAGCTCCTCTGCCGGAGCCTGTCTTCAGCCAGAACGACTGTGTCTTCTGTTCGCCGCCCTGGAGTTCGTATGTGACGTTGGGCAATGCCGGGAAATGTCCAACTTCGAGCGTTCCCATTGCTGCTGCGATGCTGCCTGGAAACTGTTGCCAGAATTCAGGCACGCAGACCGCGAGGAACGATGAATCGCCTTCGACAAGAAACGTCGGTTCAGAACGACAGCCTGTTGATTGCTGATTATTGGTGGTCACTTCATAGCCGCGAGCATTCACAGCGATTTGCCCTGAAGCCGTGACATGATTCGAAGAATTCCATGCAGGGCCACCGCTTCCCAACTGACGAAGAAATATTTCATGCATTGTCGA
>JAYVNW010001070.1:0-1648 GCA_043758225.1 Candidatus Kuenenia sp.
TCGACTGCGGTCAGAAATGCTTGCCGCGACTTCTGGTTCTTCAGAATCCCCGACTTCCCTTTCGCGCCGACTTCTTCCGGCGACAGCTTCAAGCCTTCCATCAGTATGACCCACAGCACGAGACCGGCCGACCAGTGTGTGTTCAGCTGATCGGCGATGAATCGCCACTTCGAATCCGGATGAAGAGCGAATGTGCGTTTGATATGTTCGAGATAATCTTCTTCGTTGCGAGTCGGCCCGATGGTCGGCGACAGAGATTTTCCCGTCACGACCTCAAAGCTGGCGATCAGGCACACTACGCCGTGGCGGAGATATTCGAATTCGATGCGTTCTTCCTGGCCGGGTCGCATCTTTTTTTTGGAGCGATGCGTTCCAGCGCCTGGATGCTGGTCATTTCGTCCACGCAGATTGTGTGCGTGTCGAACTGAACCATGAGTTCTGGAGCCTGCTGATAACATTCGCACACCGTCTGCATCTGCTGCTGAAAAACTTCCGGATCTTTTTCTTTTGTGTTGAGCCAGTATCGCGACTTGTGTGGCTGCAACTGTGCTTCAATCAGCAGTGTGTTCATGTGACTTTTGGAAATGTAAGGCACAATGCCTCGTTTGATGACTTCATCCACAATTTCCCGCTGCGTCCAGCGAGCAACCGGACGTCCCGATTCTTCCACTGCTTCACACGCCACGGCAAAAATCATGGTAAGCTGTTCAGCGGTAAACGTTGGCTTACGGCCGCTGCGATGTTCATCCGACAGAAGCTCTTCGATTGCTCGCCGCAGCTGAATCGGTTCTTCAGTGCCTTCAATCCGAGTCAGCCGCTCAAATTCTTTTTGCCACCGCTGTCGCCATTCTCCGACTTGGTTTGTTCCCAGTTGAACCTCTTCCGCAATATCCCGATTGAGCCGTTTCTCAAACGCCAGTAAGATCACCTGAGCCCGCTGTCGCAGTCGATAGGCAACCGTCGTCGATCGACTCATCTGCAACAACACCGCCTGCTGCCGCTCCGAAATCACAACCCTCGCCGCTTTTCCTGGCATCTGACATCCTCCCTGCTGATTACCAAAACTCCATTCGTTCGGAGTCTGGCACAAAACAGCGATTCGTCACATGCCAATTAGCGGATCGACATCTAGGCTTGAGAGAACAAATCGGAAAAAGCTCAAGAGCTTCGCAAAAGTGTTGTTAAACAATCATACGCGTGAACCGTCCAGAAGAAGATACATTTTGGGAGGAGCGGCTGAAATTGTTGAAGGGCAGTGAACAAACGCCGTGATCTGATGGATGTGGACTTCGATCATTGCAGGCGAACCCAACGCCGGGGTCGGCCGAAACTGAGCTGCGCGTCCCGCAGGGATCCAGTTTGCCGTGTTGAAGGTGCTGTATTTTTACGAATTCCTGATTTGTTGACGGAATTCGTGAGCCACTCCAGAGGCCGTTTTCGCACTGCGTTACGTCGGCCAGCAAATTCCAAAACACAGGCCGGAACAGGGTTCCGCAGCGGTTGGCATGCGTACTGCGAAATTCCATTTCATCTCCTTTTCGTCCCTTGGAGCCCCTCATGCAAAACTCACGTTCGACTTGGTCCCGATTCCTCACCGGTCTTGCGGGCACGTCCCTGGCTGTCGCCCCGCTGCGAGGCAAGCCGCGCA
>JAYVNW010001071.1:0-4212 GCA_043758225.1 Candidatus Kuenenia sp.
GTTACAAGTCCTGATCCCGACCGCAACGCGGAAACGGATGACAGACAAACCGCACCACTCATCCCAATGGAGCCACCGACAATCAGGACTTTTCCGAAAGTACCCTTGTGCCCATTTTCCGGCCGTCCCGGCAGCGTCGGGACGGGATCCAGGGGAAATTGTTCGGACATGGTGTGCCTGTCTGAGCGTCATTGTTTCAAAGTACGTTGTTCGCGAACAGCACCACTATATCTATCGGCAACGCTAACGTCGATTCCCTTGCGCGGCGGGCGATGTTGATGCCAATGATGTGACCGTCGATGTCCAGCAACGGCCCACCACAGGCTGCGGGAGTGATTGCAATGTCATGTTGCAATGCCTGAAAGTCACTGCGGCGCTGGCTGAGTTCGCCTGCACGGCCATCGAGGAATTCTGTCTTTTCGAACTGCTGCCTCGGATCGTGCTGTAGCTGTGCGTACATTTTTAGTTCGTTCTCGCCGCGTTTAATGTCCACCACAATCCAGTCGCCCGGCTGACAGAGTTGCAACAAGCTTCCGATTCTGTCCAGTGATTTCACGGCTTTTCCGTTAAGTCGCAGTATCTCGTCATTTTCCTTCAGTCCAGCGATCACTGCGCTGCTGTTGGGAGATAACTCCGTGATGCGAACGTGCTCGCCGTCTTCCCGCATCGTCGCGCCGAAGCGAGCGGGCTGTGCTGGTTCTTTCTGGAAGTCTCGGCTGATGAGTCCTGCAGCAGAGATATTCACCGGACTGGTCGCAGCAAAGACGATCCGACCAACAAGCGACACATCGCTTTTGGCTTTCGCGATCCCCGCGCGAACGACGACTCCGTGTTTGCTGCGCATCTCCATCGTTAGAATTGCAAGGTCCCGCGCACGGTCCTGCTTGCTCAGTGTTGCGATAGTCTTCGAACCGTCCGCAAAGTGGCATTCCAGCTTCTCGCAGAAAGCGATTTCACTGAGTTTGGTGGCAATATGAAAATCGTCGAGAATCGTCCCGCAGGCTCGCACAGTGACGCTGCCTTTCCGGTCCACGCCGTGAATTTCGACAGTGGCTTGTCTAGCCGTTTGCAAGACGGCAGGCTTTGGCCGAAGACCCATCGACAAAAGCGGGACACCAGCATTGGCACGAACTCGCTGCGGCAGCTTTTTCCATAAGGCCGTTTTTTCCAGCGTGCGACGAATCGCTGTGATCCTGATGTGGCCGTTGGATTCAGCAGACTTGCCGATTTGCCGATTCAGGCCTATCAACTCTCCTCGGCTATTCACGAGCGGTCCGCCAGAATCGCCACTTGTCAGCGTGCAGGTTGTCTCAATTACCGAATCATCGACCGCCAGGATTTCACCGAGTCGCATGACGGCCGTCATGCCGTCTGGTTCACGTGCGGGAAACCCGGCAGCCACAACAATTTCGCTAACGTCGCTGTGTGCATCCGTTGACAAGGGAATGTAGCGAATCTCGGATTCGTTCGTGGTTGAGAGGTCGATAGACAAGATCGCAATATCGGCGGACTCATCGACGAATTCACGCTTTGCCTCAAACGCCAATGCGCTGGAGACGATCACCATTGTTGCAGCATCGGCCTTTAATCCATGCGCCACGGTCAGCACCAGACCGTTGGCTGAGACGATGGCACCGGAAGAAACGTCAGAGCCACTACGGATTCGAACGGTCGCACGCTGCAAATGCTGGCAAATATCATTGCAACGTGTTTGAATCACTGCTACTGCTTGTTCGTCGCCACCGCCAAGAATCGGGCACGCTCTGAAGAACAGAACGATGATAATGCTCAGGAAGCGTAAACCCCTCTGCTGGACGTCTTTCGGCGGTATGTTCATGGTAACATTCAATTGCGGCGGCAGGTTCTGTATCATGTCGGATCATCATTCTACACAGGAGACCGCTGCTATGTCGCCACATTCACCTCCTTCACGCCGACAGATTCTGACCGTAGCTGCATCGACCGTATTCGTCGCTTCCGCCATTCGTGCTGCGGAGGCAGCAGTAAATGCTCTGCCGGTTGATGACGACACAGAACATCCCTGGATCGATGCTCATTCACATATCTGGACCACGGATCTGGCAAAGTATCCGCTGCGAGACCACCAAACTGTCGAAGTGCTTGAACCTCGGAGTTTCACGGATGAAGAACTGATGGCATTGGCCATGCCGCAGGGAGTTGGTCGAGTCGTATTGATTCAGCATTATCCACATCACGGTTACGACAATTCCTATTTGATCGATACGTGGAAGAAACACCCGAATCGATTTCGCATCGTTGGCCAGATTGATCAGACTCAACCGCATATCGATCAAAAAATGCGTGAGATGTTAAAGACTGGCGTGACGGGTTTCCGCATTGGGCCACGTGCGGATCAACCAGACTGGCTGGCTGGTGATGGAATCAAATTGATGTGGAAGACGGCGGCTGAGACGCGACAATCGATGTGTTGTCTGATCAATCCATCGAACCTCAAAGAGACTGCTGAATGGTGCGTTCGTTATCCTGATACGCCAGTCGTAATCGATCACTTTGCTCGTGTGGGAGTTGATGGCGTAATTCGTGACGAGGACGTTCGGAATCTGTGTGACTTGGCGAAACACAAACTCGTGCGAGTTAAGATTTCTGCCTACTACGCGCTGGGTGAGAAGAAGCCGCCTTATCATGATCTGCTGCCGATGATCAAACGACTGTTCGAAGCCTTCGGCCCGGACCGCCTGATGTGGGCCAGCGACTGCCCATATCAATTGACGGAACCAAACACTTACGCCGCATCGATCGCTCTGGCTCGCGAAGGGCTCGACTTTGTTTCGACCGAAGACCGTCGAAAACTTCTGCGCACGACCGCCGAATCGACGTTCTTTTATTCGTAGGTTGATCTGTCCTCAGATCGACGACCCTTCAGCGTGGAGAAGGGGACTTTAGCAATCGTTCTTGGCTCGGGATTCGGAGAAACAAACATGAAGACACTGACTATGTTGTTTGCGGGTCTGATCACATGCGCTCCACAGCTCGCTAAGGCTGACGATCCGCCTGGATTTCATAAGCTGGCGATCAGTGAGAAAGCACCGAACTTCCGGCTGAAGGGTATTGATGACCGCGACTGGAGTCTGGACGATTTCAAAGACTCGCAAGTTCTGGTTGTTTATTTCACATCCAACCATTGTCCGGTCTGCCACGCGCAGGACCCGCGACTACTGACGCTGATCCAGGAACTTGAAGGCAAAAGCGTCACTATCGTGGCGATCAACCCGAATTCAGGAGACGGCCTGCGACCTGACGAATTGGGTTATTCAAAATACGACGACAGCTTTGAACACATGAAACTCTACGCCAAGGACGCAGGCTTCACATTCCCGTATCTCTACGACGGAGAAACTCAGCAGACTGCGAAGAAGTACGGCTGTCTCGCAACTCCACACGTCTTCATCTTCGACAAGTCGCGTGCGTTGCAGTATCAGGGCAGGCTGGATGATTCCAGATTCCCGGATCCCATAACCGTGAAACACCATGACGCCCGCGATGCCATTCTGGCGCTGCTCGAAGGTAAGCCCGTTGCAGTCGCGGAAACGCGGCCTTTTGGTTGTTCGACAAAATGGCGGGAGAAGATTCCCGATGTCAAACGGGATCAGGAACAATGGGAGGGCGCAGAGGTAACTCTGGAAGATATCACGGCTGATGGCATTGCGAGGTTGGTGAAAAACGACACTGCGAAGTATCGGTTGTTCAACGTCTGGTCCACAACGTGTGTGCCGTGTGTCAAGGAATTTCCCGGCCTCGTCAGTATCTCGAGACGGATGGGGCTGCGTGATTTTGAACTCATCACGATCAGTACCGACCTACCTGAAGATCATGATCGAGCCTTGGCGTTTCTCGATAAACATCGTGCGGCACTTCCGGCTCGACTAAAACCATCTCTCCAGAAAGAGGCCCGCACTTCGAACAACTATCTTTACAGCGAACCAAGTATGGATTCGATGATCAAAGCGCTGGACAGTGATTGGGAAGGCCCGCAGCCGCACACCATTTTGGTCGCACCCGGCGGCAAAGTTGTCTTTCGTCATACCGGTGAAATTGAAGAGGAAGTCCTGCTGGATAAGATCCTTGCCGTGATCAGCAACTCCTACCAGCCGTAACTGGTTAGCCTCCGGCTATTTGACCGCGTCGAATGTATCTACCCGCGGCACGTTGAACAAATATTTTCCAAATCGC
>JAYVNW010001072.1:0-1752 GCA_043758225.1 Candidatus Kuenenia sp.
TCTGATTTTGCTCGTTTTGGGCAGTGACATTTGGCTGAGTGGCTTGATGGACAGCAAAATAACAGTCTTTCTGATTGTAATGCTGCTGGCTGTGCTGCGTGGCCTGATGCAGCGTTCAAAGGTGAAACGGGAAATCGAAGAACGCAAAGCAGGCGGCTTGGTGTCGTTGAAAGTGCGTCGGGCTCAGACTAGAACGGGACCGGCTGTCGATTCCGATTCAATCGCTGACGCTGATTCACAATCTGCAGAGAAAGCAGATTAACAGGAGTTGATTTACATGGGACAATTCGCGGGCGGATTCGTGACGTTTGTCATCATTGTGATTGCCATCGTGCAAGCGTTGACGCCGATCTTTCAGGCCATCGCGAAGGCAAATGACAAATCCAAACTGGCACCTGGAAACAACAGCGGAGGCTCGGGGAACATGAATAGTAACGTTCCTTCTGATTCTACTTTTCTTCCGGAATTGAATCAACAGGGAATGCCACGTCCAGCCGCAATGGTTTCACGTCCCAAGCAAAACCACAATCCTCAAAAAACTCAGAATGCCGCAACTGCGCAGCGAGGCCAGCAGCCCCGACAAAAACAACGGCAACCTGCAGGTAACGAAAAAGCGTTGCAGAAAACATCATCGAACGCGCGTACGAGTGGCAACAGATCGTCCGGCTCCGGCGTTGGAGCGCACGTTGATTCGTTTATTGGACAGCATGTAAAATCTCATATCGGAAAACAGATTGCCGACGCTGTTCAACATGACATCAACGCTCAGGTTCGCAGTCATCTGGGTGAAGACAAAAACAAACAAGCCGCTTCCACTGCAACGACGACACATGGATCGGCAACTGCTGGTGATCTGCTGACAGCGCTGCGAAGTCCAGAGGGAGTTCGGCAGGCAATCCTGATCAGCGAAGTTCTTGGTAAACCCAAAGCTTTGCGACGCTCCTGATTTCTGCCGTTGGATTCGAGTGAAAGATCATGGCAGAAAACGTCCACAGAATCCTGCTGATCGATGGCGAACTCTCCTTTCGAGGATCGTCGCTGTTGACACTGCGACTTGCTCGCGGATTGGAACGCCGGGAATTGGATACGGCCTTGGTTTGCACGCGAGTGACCGACCTTGACGACACGTTACTACACGGCGTCAGGCTGCACGAAATCCCGGGTTACAATGTGCCGATCTGGGGGCACATTGTACTGCGCACTTTATGTCGCGACCTTAAAGATCAACGCCCCGATATTATTCACGTACAGGATCCACACTTTCTGTCGCAGGGAATTCGACTGGCACGAAAGCTGTCCCGTCCGCTGATCGTAAACATTTCCGATCAGATCGAAGCCAGCGCCCTGGTGATTCGGCAGCCAATCCCTGAACTCAAAGTGATTATCTCCGTCAGTGAAAGTGTGCAGCAACAGATTCCGGATACGCCGTTCATGGCGACAATTGAAAAGCGAGTCGTCCTGCCCGGCGTCAAAGTTCCGGATTCTGCCAATATCGATCTGCCACTCGATGATGATCGGTCGCCGGTCATTGGAATGGCAGGGCCATTGGAAATCGTCAAAGGTGCGGCCTTCTTTTTGCGAGCCTGCCATCGAGTCGTCGAAGCTGGCCACGATATTCGAATTGTCATTGCAGGCAGCGGTCCGGAAGAACGAAGTTTGCGAAAACTGTCTGCGTCGCTGCAATTGTCAAAGCGACTGACATTTGTCGATGGCGGTGTTGCAATGGCTGGATATCTGGAAGCGATCGACATC
>JAYVNW010001073.1:0-1900 GCA_043758225.1 Candidatus Kuenenia sp.
ACCGTCGGCAACGCAGCCGAAAACAGTGGAGTCGCATCATTGCTGTTTTATCTTTCGATGTACGGAATCATGACCATCGGCTTGTTCGCTCTCATTACCGCCGCTGGTTCGTTCGCTCGGCCGCTGCGATCGCTGTCAGATCTGGCGGGACTGAGCAAGAGTCATCCGTCCATCGCACTGATGATGGCAATCTGCCTCATCGGCCTCAGCGGCCTGCCACCAACAGGAGGTTTCCTGGCGAAGCTGAATCTGTTCATCGCGGCATGGTCGGAAGGCACGTCCGACGGTCGTGTGCTGGCCATCGTGCTGGCCATCAACGCGGTGATTGCAGCGACTTATTACCTGCGAATGATTTCAGCCATGTATTTGGAACAATCGACTGTCGTGCGTGGCCCTTCACGTCAACCTGCTGCCTGGATTGCTGGCTGTGTCTGTGCGTTTGCAACGCTGGCTTTATTCGCGGTGCCTCAACCGCTTATGGATGCCGCCATTCGTGCGTTAAATCACCACTGACCCTTGGCGAAAGTTGTGTCGTCATTGCGTTGGTGCAGCTTTGTTCGCTAGGCATCGTGGCCATCCGGTCAACGGGACTACTTTGCGACCTCGCTGTGTTCGGCCTTAAGTTTGGCGACGGTTGCCAGCATTTTTTCCGGACCTTTCATCGCAGCGGATTTGCAGCCACCGCAGCATACGAATACAGAACGGCCATCGATATCCAGTTTGATTGGTACTCCCATTGAACCCAGCAGGCTGCCATTGCTTACGACACAGAACTTTTGAGCTTCGGCTTGCAGACGGTCTTCGGGACTTAGTTTTGCCATCTCGGCAGCAACTTCGGAAGCTCCGTGGTCGTCATCATGTGCGTCTTCGCCATGCGAGTGGGCGTGTGACTCGTTGGCAACTGGTGGAGTTGCAGCGACTGATGTTGATGGAGTTGTCTCCGATTGGCAGCCAAGCGAAAATAACGCGGTGGCGATAAGACACGCGACGGGCTTTACTAAACGTTTCATCTATATTCTCCAGGTCGTTAAAGAAATCAGAAACCCAGCGCGGATCATGATTTTGAAAAACTCAATACATAAACACCAGTCAGCATTGTGACAATGCAGACGGCTTTGGACCGCCAGTTCTTTTCTTTATACATCAAGATGCCGGCGATAAAAGCAATGACAACGGAAGTTCTTCGCAGCGGTGAGATCAGTGAGATCATTGGACTCTTATTAAGGAGTTCATCTCTATCTGCAATTGCAGAGAAATACAGAAAGTCGGAAACCAAAAGCAGAAGGGCGATCATTGGAATCGCCCAACGCCATTGAAATCGTTCCAGTTTTCTGCGTCGCATCGTCCAGTGAATCATAAGGGGGGTCATGAAAACGACAAGGTAAATCGAAAACCATGCCTGCACTGTTGAGGGTGTCATACTTTTGTTCTGTAACAGGTATTTGTCATAAAGCGCGCTAAGGGAACCCAGCAGCGTCGCCAAAAGCATGAAGCCAACCCAGCGATCTCGGTGAAAGTGAATCCCTTCGCGTCGGCCGACCAGAGAAAACGCCCAGAACGAAACCAGAATGATGGCAACTCCCACCCATTGCAGAGGACTGGGACGCTCCTGCATGAACAGGGTTGCAATTAGAATCGTCCACAGCGGGCTGCTGGCTCGGATCGGAGCTGCGATTGACATCGGCAAATGCTTGAGCGCGAAGGATGCAAAGATCCATGAACTTCCCGCGATGATGGCCTTCAGGAACAACTGGCCGTGTGCGGTCCCTGTGAGCGACGCAACACGAAGCATTTCGAATGGACTTGTCTCACTCGCTGCTTTGGACCAGATCACAAACGGCAGCCAGAGCAACGCAGATGTCGTGACGTTAAAGAACAATACCGGCGGGACGGCATTGTC
>JAYVNW010001074.1:0-3809 GCA_043758225.1 Candidatus Kuenenia sp.
TTTCTGTTTACTCAATGAAAGTCTGGTACAGCAGTTGGCGGTTGCGCCAAAGTGTTTTTTGTATCGAGATGGAGTCTCTGCGTAAGAAGCGCAGTTTTCACCGGGAAGAAGAAAGAAGGGGAGTAGCGTCGAATGATTCGAGCAGTATCAGAATGGATTATCCGTAAGCGAGATGGCCGAACAGTTCCGTTTGATCATCGCTTGATTAATAAAGCCATCGTCAATGCGTTTCGTGCGGAGTTGAATCTGGCGGAGAACCAACCGCTGGATCGGGACATCGAGAAAGAAGTCGTCTCGATCACGGATCAGATTGTTGCTGACGTGGAAAATGACGCGTCCACGGACCGTGGTGTTGGCGTTGAGCAGATTCAGGACTTCGTCGAAATGCAGTTGATGAAGCGAGGTCACTACAAAGTGGCTCGTCGTTATATCGTGTATCGAGCCGAACACGCTAAGATTCGGGCGATCCAGCAACTGGAGTCGCTGGAAGGGGCTGAGACGGTCGCTGCTCCTCGCATGTTTGTGAAGCTTGAGGATGGCGTTCGAGTTCCGTTCGACAGCAATCGTATTCGTCGCCGCATGGAATTGGCGTGCGCCGGTTTGGTCGAATGCGACGCCGAAGAGCTGACTCAGGAAGTTATGAAATCGGCGTTTGACGGGATTTCCGTCGGCGAAATATACCGGGCGATGATTCTGGCCGCACGATGCCGGATCGAAACGGATCCTGCGTTTGATACCGTTGCTGCTCGATTGTTGCGAATGGTCATCAGCAATGAAGCATTGGGCAGCTCGCCATACAACGCTGCAGAATACGCAAAACTCTATCGCAATCAGTTCGAACATTACGTCATCGACGGGATCAACGAAGACCGATTGACGCCGGACCTGCGAAATCTGAATCTGACTCGCATTGCGTCCGCTTTGCAGCCGGACCGAGACGGGTTGTTCAAATACCCGGGTCTGCAGGCGGTTTATGACCGTTATTTGCTGCACATTGAAGGACGACGTATCGAAACACCACAGTATTTCTGGATGCGAGTGGCGATGGGGCTGGCTCTCAAGGAAGACAATCCGGAAGAACGTGCCATACAGTTCTACGACATGCTTTCGACGATGCGGTT
Source organism: Candidatus Kuenenia sp. (assembly GCA_043758225.1). Lineage (GTDB taxonomy): Bacteria > Planctomycetota > Planctomycetia > Planctomycetales > Planctomycetaceae > SXXK01. The sequence goes on from JAYVNW010001074.1 coordinate 1,122, forward strand.
CACCTCCGCCACGCCAACGCTGTTTAACTCGGCGACCAATCATCCGCAGTTGAGTTCCTGCTACCTGTCGACTGTGAAAGACGACCTGGAGCACATCTTCAAGTGTGTGTCAGATAACGCGAAGCTCAGCAAGTGGGCGGGCGGCCTCGGTAACGACTGGACCAGCATCCGAGCGACGAATTCCCACATCAAGGGAACCAACGGTCGCAGTCAGGGTGTGATCCCGTTCCTGAAAGTCGTCAACGACACGGCCGTTGCGGTGAATCAGGGCGGCAAGCGAAAGGGCGCGGTTTGCTCGTACCTTGAAACGTGGCACATGGACATCGAGGAATTCCTTGATCTCCGCAAGAACACAGGTGACGATCGTCGTCGAACACACGACATGCACACCGCGAACTGGATTCCAGACTTGTTCATGAAACGAGTCGAAGAAGAAGGTGAATGGACTCTGTTCAGCCCGAACGAAGTTCCTGATCTGCATGATCTGGTTGGCAGGAAGTTCGAAGCTCGGTATGCCGAATACGAACGGATGGCTGAAACCGGTGAAATCCGGATGTCCAAGAAGGTGCCGGCTCTTGAGTTGTGGCGCAAGATGTTGACTCGCCTGTTCGAAACCGGTCATCCCTGGATCACATGGAAGGATCCGTCAAACATTCGGTCGCCTCAGGATCACGTTGGCGTGGTTCACAGCAGTAATCTCTGCACGGAGATCTTGCTCAATACGTCAGCGACCGAGACTGCAGTTTGTAACCTGGGTTCGATCAATCTGCTGGCTCACATTATCGACGGACAGTTCGACCTGCCGATGCTGGAAGAAACCGTCCGCACCGCGATGCGCATGCTGGACAACGTGATCGATATCAACTTCTACCCAACGGGTGAAGCGAAGCATTCGAACCAGAAGCACCGTCCGGTCGGGATGGGTCTGATGGGTTTCCAGGATGCTTTGGCCGCATTAAATATCAGCTACGCCAGCACTGGCGCGGTTGATTTCGCGGACTTCAGCATGGAAGCGATTTCGTACTTCGCGATTCTGGCCTCGGCTGATCTGGCTCGTGAACGAGGCGCCTACAGCACTTACAAGGGTTCCAAGTGGGATCGTGGCATGTTGCCGATCGACACGATGGATCTGCTGGAAGAAGAACGCGGCTGCCGCATCGACGTTGATCGTTCGGCGAAAATGGACTGGTCGGTTGTTCGAGCTGCAGTGGCCAGGCACGGTATGCGTAACAGCAATTGCATGGCGATCGCTCCAACGGCGACGATTTCCACGATCATCGGCGTGGCTCAGTCGATTGAGCCGATGTACAAGCACCTTTTTGTGAAGAGCAATCTGTCGGGTGAATTCACTCATCTGAACAATTCGCTGGTGAACGAACTGAAGGAACGCGGACTGTGGGATGCCGACATGCTCGAGACTCTTAAGTACTATGACGGTACGTTGTCTCAGATCGGTCGAATTCCTGGCGACATCAAGGCTCGTTATTTGACAGCCTTCGAAGTTGAGCCGAAGTGGTTGATCGAATGTGCGGCTCGCCGACAGAAGTGGCTGGACATGGGCCAGTCGCTGAACCTCTACATGTGCGAACCAAGCGGCAAGAAGCTGCATGATATGTACATGCTGGCGTGGCGTAAAGGTCTGAAGACGACCTATTATCTCCGTACTCTGGCAGCGACCCAAATTGAAAAATCTACGGTGGATATCAACAAGTTTGGTGTTCAGCCGCGATGGGTGAAGAGTCGCTCGGCTTCCAGTGACATCCAGATGGCTCGCATGGACGAAGATCGTTCGCCAGAACAGGGCCGATCCGATATCCCGGCTCCGCACGTAGTGCCTGTGACTGAGGTTTCTCAGTACAAAGCCTGCAGCATCACGGATCCGGATTGCGAAGCCTGCCAATAGGCGTAGGATTGACCAGGGACGAAGCCGCAATGACCCGCGGGTTGTTGCGGCTTTGGAGTCAATGGTGAGCGGCAAGTCGCTAGCCCTCCGAAGTCCGCGCACTCAGCTCGGAGGGCTGACGCCATGCCGCTCGCCATATCGATTTGATTACTTCTTTTAGGTTCGCTTAATGTTCAACCTCAGCCGACGACATTTCTTAAGCCGTTCTGCATCGGGTTTCGCCGGGGCAGCAGCGGCTTCTGTTCTGCCGTGGTCGCTGGCTTCGCGAACATATGCGGCAGGCCGGGACGAAGCTCCAGTTGATCCCGCGAAGGCGGATTTGATTTATCGAACCCGAACACCTCGTAACGGTGAACCAAAGCTGAGTAAGTTGGTTGAGAACTGGATTACGCCAACGCCTCAGTTTTATATTCGAAGCCATGGAGTGAATCCCACGATTGTGGCGGACGAGTTCAAAGTTTCGATCGACGGAATGGTCGAAAAGCCGCTGGTACTTTCGATTCAGGAACTGGTCGATAAATTTCCGAAGTCGAGCGTAACTTGCACGGTCAGTTGTGCAGGTATTCGTCGGTACGAATTCATCAAGATGAAGGAAATGAAGGGTGTTCCGTGGCAGGAAGGTCCGATAGGCAACGCGGTTTGGTCCGGAGTTCGCCTCTCCGACGTTTTGAAAGCCTCTGGTATCAAGTCGGAAGCCAAACACGTCTGGTTCGAAGGCGCGGATGAAGTGGTAGATGGCAAGGCCACGTTTCCGTTCGGCGGTTCAGTGCCGATGAGTAAGCTGC
>JAYVNW010001075.1:0-1729 GCA_043758225.1 Candidatus Kuenenia sp.
ATCCTACGCCATCCATTCGTGTGGTGTATCCGGCTGCTGCCAGACGCTCATGCCGCCATCCACCAGCAGCATTTGACCGTGAATGTGTTCAGCCTCGTCACTCAATAAAAACACAGCCGTCCCACGACAGACTTCCGCCCCTGGCACAACTCCATTCGGCGTATGCAGTTCCATCCAGCGTCTGGCACGCGGGTTCTGCAGCGCGGGTTCCGTCAGCGGTGTACGAAACAGCCCGGGAGCCATTCCGTTGACTCGAATTCCATGCGGTGCCAGTGAGACGCAAAGCGAACGTGTCATCGCATCAATCGCGCCTTTGGACGTGTCGTAGGCAACGTGTGTTGGTTCAGACAATCGCCCGTTGATCGAACCGATGAGCAATATTCTGCCACGAATTTCCCGCTCAACCCATCGTCTCGCGAAGTGCTGAATCAAAACGTATTGCGAATACACATTCAGCTTCAGAGTACGATCAAACGTCCGGAAGTCCATTTCCAGAAATGGCAGATCAATGTACGTGCCGGCATTACAAACCAAAGTGTCGATGTCTGGATTCAGCTGTAGTGCTGCTGCTGCGACGTCGAGTGGTCCTTCTGGCATCGGTTCTGCAAGATCACCCACAACGACAGAAACAGCAGGCGGCAGAAGTTTTTTTTGCCGTGCTTCTGACAGGGAGGCTTCTTCAGGCTTCAATCCATGCAGCACAACACCCGCGCCCGCCAGATGCAGAGCAATGGCGATTTCCAGCCCAATCCCCTGCGTGCTTCCGGTGATGAAGGCGTGGCGATCGCTGAGTGCCGACATGACTAATCCATGAAGATGCGTTTGTAATCGCGGTACATGCAGTCCAGAAGATCACGAGCCTCTTCAGTTGCCTGGTAGCGCACGAAACCTTCGCCGGTTTCAGCTTCGGCTTTCACGATTCGAATGTTGTCTTCTTCACTGTACATCCATGCTTCTTCCTGAAGCAGATGGAAGACCTTGTGAAGTGCTTCGTCTGACGTTGGCAAAAATACTTCGCCATCAAGGAACAATTGATAACCATACTCTTCCAGCTTCGGCCATGGCAGACCAGTGCTGCTGCCGCGATAATATGGTTCCAGCACAGAATGATCATCAGGCTTCACATTTGGATTGTGAAGCATATCGATGGCGTTCCATGGGCAGATCGTCAACTGATAAAATTCACTGCTGTCGTTTGGCGATCGATAGCACATCTGACAACCAATGCAGCGACTGGTGTCGATCTGGTGATAACTTTCTGATGGCACCGGGCTGACAACTTCGTAGATGCAATCAACCGGACAGACGGTCGCGCACGAATTGCAGGACGTGCAACTGTCTTTGTTGATGACGTTGATGTAGCGTGTTTCTTTTTTCCGATCCGGTGTGCGAGTTCGGAAATAATCGGTCATGGAAATGGTCATCGGATCGGTACTGCCTGTTTGTCAGAAGCCATTAATCGCCGAAAGCTGAAAGGCCGCCATCAAATCAAATCGGCCACATGGAGACGCAAATCGCCACCGCTGGCAAAATCGTATCGCCCCAACGACTCTACGGCAGGGAAGATCGTCAATTTTGAGTGTTCGGACACAGGATTTCCTGCCGCTGGGAAGAATATAGTGCGTCCGGGAGCATTCGGTTGAGATGTGCTCCGAATGTGTGAGCACGGCAGAAAATGCTGCTGGAGTTGGCCTTTAATGACGGATTTCCTGACGATCCTGATGAGTGG
>JAYVNW010001076.1:0-3185 GCA_043758225.1 Candidatus Kuenenia sp.
GACCGAGATCATCCGTTTGCTGGAAGATATCGCTATCTCGTCACGGATTCTTCGCCGGATACAGAGTGGTTGGGTGAGCAATGGGATGCGTGGTGCCCAATGTAGCCATCACGTTCCGCGTGATGAGTCCCCAATCTGGCTCGTCATCATTTCCTGCCCGAATTCCGATTGCCGTGGGGTTTGAGAGGCAACCATCTCTGCTCAAGCAACGTTGAACCCTGAAGGCTTGTCTCGGCGGAGCGATACTGCCACGTTTGCATACTTTTTACCTAACGCAACATCAGCTTACATGAGAGTCATTTCCAAAATCCAGATCAGCAAAGAATTCAGCGACTGAGTGCGAAAAATCAGGAAGCACTTCGCCGCCGTCGATGGTGTGTTCTTCGTTGAAAACTCGAACGGCACTGGGTGATGTGTAAACCGCGATCGAGCGATTTGGACAATCAACAATCCAGATCAGCCGCGTCCCCGAATGAAAATATTCGATCCGCTTGCGAGACATCTCGGCTCTCGTGTTTCCAGGACTCAGCACTTCGACAACAAGATCCGGCGACAGTGACGGAAACGCCTCAGTTGGAAATTTTCCTCGTGGCAACCGATCACGGGAAATGAACGCGACATCCGGGGCTCGAACGGTGCTCGCGAGAAGTTGAAACATGCCGTCAGCACCGGAGACAAGGCCAAGTCGATGCTTTGTCACGAAAGGGAGCAAGATCGCGAGGATTCTGGCGGCAACAACAGATGCTTCGAACCCCATAGCTTTCTCCACCAACGATTGGTCGATGAGTTCGCAAATCGGTTTTCCAGTCGCGTTCGCTTGTGCAAGATCTTCTATTGTTGCGGTGCCGGGAGCCGGTGTCGATCGCAATCGGCTTGCTGCGATATGCCCAAACTCGTCCAGTCGATCCGCCATTGAGGAACTGACTGCTGCATTGACCATGACGATCTCCTGAATATGAAATACTCAACGATCCAGGGATTCTATCACGGTAGCGCACTCGAAGAAAAGACGCCGCAGCGAAGCAGAGGGATTTTGCTGAAATCCGGGGTCGGAGAACGCGGTCTACGAGAGGCCAGTCGAGAGGATTGAAGCGTTTGCGGTGCAGTCGGTACCGGAGGGCTGACGCTGTTTCGTTCTCCGGGGCGACTTTAATCGCGTTGCACATTCGCAGTTTCGCGTGCGGATTCTTCGACTTCGGCGTTCGGATCGTCGTAGAGACGAGGCGAGAGTTTTGGGCCTTTGAGAACGTCCGTAGTCACTTGCTCAATGCGAATTAGTTGTTCGCCGAGCGTATTGATGCGGCGAGAGACGTCTTCATTGTTCTGCTCAATCCCGCCAGAGACAAGATTGATGACACCAAGGAACAGCAGCATCTGAGCGACTGTCGTTACGAGCCAGCCGGTCGGAGTGTATTCTGCGTAGCCGCCAAAGTGACCGTAGATCACCATCGCGGTTCCAATGGTCAATCCAAGCACGCCGAGGTATGCTAGAAACTGGCCAGTCATGCTAGTGAGATTTGATCGACGCGGAGCCGTGATTTCGAAATGCGGGCCTCGCATTTTCGAATCGTGAGCGTCGTCGATGTAGCGATGCTTTGGAAGAGTCTGCGTGCGACCGCGGCGGCCGTCGGTTCCTGTGACCGAATCAACGGATTCTGCCTCATCAATGCGGAAGCGGCGACCCGGCTTCGGCGCGTTTGAGACGATCTTGGTCTCCGGAGCCACTGAGGACGCGATGAAATCGGCGGCCTGCTGAACTGCTTCAGGAGCGTTGTTCGTGCCACCAGGCTGGTCCACTCGAAGCTTTCTGTTCACGTTTTCAGATCCTGTTGAACTGGTAGCGGCTGGTAGCTCCATTTGAAACCGGCGGTGCAAAAGCGGCCGGCGCATGGGGCTCCGTGTCATCTTTGTCGGCACAGCACCGGAGAGAAGTTCGTTGACATTGGCAAGTTCTGCCGGTTTCGGTGGACTCAGCGCAGATTCCTCGCGGATGTCCATGATTGCAGGAAATACGAGTGGTTCGGTCTGCGTTGAGTCTGCGGCTGTCGATTCGTCAACTTCATCGACGGGTGATATCGAATCACTGTTGTCTTCTATGAGTAGCTCGGTGGGTGAAGCCGGTGGATTGTTGGCGTCAATCGAACATACATCCGTGTCCTCAGTCGAAAATTGACTGTTGACGAGCGTCATTTCGTTCTGCTCATCCGCCAGAAGTTTCGCTTCCTGTGCCAAAGCTATATCGTAGACTCGCTGCAGTTCACTTGTGATTCCATGAGTCGTAACCGGTGCTGCGGTATCCGTTATTAAGTTGGAGATCTCTTTCCGATTGGTTTCGGACTGTTCCATCGACTTTGAATCGTGTGATGCTTTTGAGATCTCTGATTCATATGAGCGCATTGACAAATTAGATACGTCATCATCGGGATGGTCAGGGTGTTCCTTATCATCCTGGAGTTTTTCTGATGCCTCATGAGCATTTAATGAATCGCTGGAGACTTCTAATAAGCCCGTGAATTTCGAGGTCACATTCTGCACCGTCTCGTCATCCCGAGGCGGTGTTGAGACCAGTTCGGCTTCGTGGTAGTACTTTGGCGAGATTGATGCCAGGTCTTCCGGTTTCAACGGAGCTTTAAGAATTGTCAATGGTATGCTGGGGCCAACTTCTGCAACGACGATCTCTGCAGGACTGAAATCTAACGCCTTCGTAAGCGAGGGAACGCGGTGTGTCGATTTCTTGCTGCCATCCGGATGCGTCTGCAATGAATCCAGCGATTCTGTGCGGCTGATGCGTTCGAATAAGTCACTCGAATTCCATCGCTCCAGAATCTCGCGTGCCTGACGGATGGCGTCGATTGGTTTTGATGCGGCCAACAAGTCATGTCCGCACTGGGAGCACAGCAGACCACCGGCGTGGCCGGTCGTCCTCACTGAAACATCCGTGCGACAAAGACTGCACCACATTAGAGATCAAATCCGTTTTTGGGGCTTGTCGGACGGAACTCCCGTCCCGTCCTGATCTGGTGTTGGGCTGCCTGTGAAGGCTGTCCTGCAGGATCGCACGACAATCGCATCCAACTCCGGCAAGTTCTACCGACAATTTCAGTCGTCGGACAAGGCCAAAACGGTTACTTCCAGGCAAGCGTCTTGCCTGTTTTTCCTGGGTTGCGGCCTGATCAGGACCGGAC
>JAYVNW010001077.1:0-5077 GCA_043758225.1 Candidatus Kuenenia sp.
GCCGTGCGCTGTCCCGGCAATTGTGAGCATGCCTAGAAACACGAGTGTCATATTGCGGAAGGCGTTCATCCTGATTTCCTTCTGGGACTTGATCGTCAAAGTTAGCCAATGCAGTCGTCGACCCTGCGCGACCGAATTCGCCGAGCGAGGCCCCGAGTATGTCATTTCCAGCATCAGGTGCATAAGTCAGAATTCGTGTTTCGAGGATCTTCAGAAAAACTGATTCCCGTTGAAGGCAGCCGCATCGGCAGCTTTTGCCGGTGCCAGTTTCCGCAGGCTGCTTTATGCCAGTTGGTGACAGGACGATGTCTGCCGCTCGCCTTACCACCGGCTAAAATCTAAAATCCCTCCGGGATGAATCGTAATGGCGTGGACTTAACGACGGTTTTGTGAGCGGTTGGGTGACAATTATGACTTCTCTTCCATTCATCAAAATGCATGGCTGTGGTAACGACTACGTCTTCATCGACGGCATGGACTGGTCGACAATTCAGACGCAGGCATTCAACTTCGCCGCAGTCGCGCGACAGGTCAGTGATCGCCATCGATCGATCGGAGGCGATGGACTTGTCGCGATGCTTGCGTCAGAACGAAGCGACGCTGACGCACGGATGAGGATGTTTAATGCTGACGGCTCAGAAGGCAATCTCTGCGGCAACGCGTTGCGATGTATGGCCATGTGGTTGCATCAGTCCGGTCATTGTGGAACGAACTGCCGAATCGCTATGCATGATCGAGTGATCGGAGCGGAAATTCTGAAATCGGACCCGATCCAAAAACGTGCGACCGTACGAGTTGACATCGGCCGGCCAATAGTACTTGCACCCGCAGCGAGCGGTCTGCAAAGATTTGTTCGACACACCCTCCTGAACGACATTCAACTTCACGGCCAGCCGTTACAAATCGTCGAAGTTTCGATGGGAAATCCTCACGCGATCATACCTGTCGAGGATCTTTCGAAGCTTCCGTTCGAGATCATTGGCCCGCAGATCGAGCGTCATCCGGCATTTCCGAATCGGACGAATGTTGAGTTCATGCAGATGACTGACACTAATCGTGCCCGCGTGCGAGTCTGGGAGCGAGGTTCTGGAGAAACGCAAGCCTGCGGTTCCGGGGCCTGTGCGACGGGCATTATGGGTTGGGCAGCAGGTCTATTTTCATCGTTAGAACCGGTTGAGATTCAAATGCCCGGTGGAAGCTTGACCGTCCGCATGTCAGTCGAAGATCACGTGTCGTTGGAGGGTCCGGCTGAAGAGTCTGCGACAGGCGAAGTTTTTCAGTGCGTAAACTGAAATCCGAGGACACAAGTTGCGGGATCGCTGCGGATCAAGTTAAATTCAAGGCCGGTGCATGTCGTCTTGAAGCGATTGGTAGTCCGTCGAAGTTTGAGGCATACTTTCAAATTCTGTCGATGTCCCAATGGCGAGACAGAATTTCGACGAGTTTAACGCTGCACAGTCTCGTCCAACTCTTTGGTGATCTGATTTAGTTGCTGCGCCAGCACTCGGAGTCGTTCGGAGATGAACTCCATCGATTCATGCGCTGCGGCGAGTTCAATCGTCTGAGTGAACTTAGCTGTTTGGATTGCCCCGATAGCCAGCATCGCACCTTTTAATGAATGAGCCAGTGAGCAGATAGTTTTTGGGTCGTTGGCTTCCGCCGCTGCCTTTAATTCCAGAAGAGATCGCTGAGCTTCTGAATGAAAGACTTTGATCAAACTCTTTAGAAGTTTTCGATCGCCGTCTACGCTTTCCATTACCGAATCCCAGTCGATCAGAGATTCACCGGGTGCAGTTTTCTCTAACCGCTGCACCTGCGAAGCTGCGGCTGGATTTTGTGGCGACAACAGCGAATCGAGAATTTGAATAAGCTGTTTGGCGCGAATCGGCTTAGACATGTATTCATCCATGCCAGCCGCAAGGCATCGTTCGCGGTCGCCTTGCATCGCGTGTGCGGTCATGGCGACGATTGGAGTTCTTGTGCCGTTGAGTTGTTCGAGATTTCGTATTTCTGCAGTGGCCGCAAAACCATCCTTGACCGGCATCTGCACATCCATCAGGATGACATCAAAACGTTCATCCTGATATGCATCAACAGCCTCGCAGCCATTGTTGGCAATGGTCAATTGATGACCGTGCCGGGACAGAATTCCTTTGGCCAGCGTTTGATTCATCAGATTATCTTCGGCCAGCAGAATCTTTAGTGGTCGGAGAGTTGTCACAGTGTCCTGCTCGGCAAGCGGAAAATCAACGACTGACGCGACGCGAGGATGATCTGGACTTTCATAGATGAAACGAGTAATCACTTCAAACAATTCCGACTGTTTTGCTGGTTTCATCAAGCTGGCGGAAATTAAAAGTTGACTGCTTTTTGCGGAATCTCCCGTGCGGCCGCCAGAGGTCAGCATAATGAGCGGCGTGTGTCGAATTTCTTCGCAATCACGGATCTGTTGTGCCAGCATGAATCCGTCAACATCCGGCATGTTGACATCGCTGATAATTAACCGAAATGGATCGCCATCTGCAACGGCCTGTTTTAAAAGTGCCATTGCGTCCGCGGCAGATGCCGCAGCGACTGGTTTTGTGCCCCAGCTTTTTAGGACATCGAGCAGGATGCGTTGATTTGTGGCGTTGTCATCAACAATCAGAATCGGTGCGTCCAAAATCATCTTTGGAATGGTTGCATTCGACGATTTCAGTTCATCTGAGACTGTGAATGTCGCTGAAAAACTGAACGTGCTGCCTTGATTGACTTCGCTGCTGCAATGAATTTCTCCGCCCATCAGGTTCACGAGTCGTCGTGAAATTGCCAGGCCCAAACCAGTTCCGCCAAATTTTCGCGTTGTCGAAGTATCAACCTGATGAAACGACTCAAAAATCTCATCCAGCTTGTCTGCCGCGATTCCAATCCCGGTATCCCTGACGGCCATGTTTACTGTCAATTGGTCGCCAACCGATGCACGGGCCTGAACTGACAAAATCACTTCACCTGCGGAAGTGAACTTAATGGCATTACCAACTAGGTTGACAATAATTTGCCGCAATCGCAGAGCATCGCCAATCAGAGTTGCCGGAACATCCTGCGCTACAGAGAATGCGATTTCCAGATTCTTGCTGTGGGCTCGGGGGCTGAGCGACTTCATCGTATCGCCAAGGACTTCACGGATGTCGAATGGAACGGCCTCAAGCTCCATTTTGCCCGCTTCAATCTTGGAAAAATCCAGAATGTCGTTGATCAGTTCCAGTAATGATTCTCCAGAAAGCTGGACGATTTTGAGATACTCCTGCTGAGTCGGAGTTAGTTCGGTATCCAGGAGCAGTTCAGTCATGCCAATGATGCCATTCATCGGTGTGCGGATTTCGTGGCTTACGTTCGCCAGAAAATCACTCTTGGCACGATTGGCCGCGTTTGCCGCTCCCCAGGCTGTGTGCAACTCTTCTTCAGCTCGTCGCCGCTCAATCACGCGTCCAATCTGTTCACCCACGCTGCGCAGGATCGTCAGCAGGCCATCGTCACGGTCCAGACGATCGAACGAAAACAATTCCAGCACCGCCACAAGTTCGTCGCGAATCACGACAGGAAATCCACACGCACTGCGAACACCCAACCTCTGCAGCGCATCCAGACGATGACCTTGAATGCCGGTGTCAATGTCAGTGATCCACTGCGGCAACTTTGAACTCAGAACAAGCGACGGAATATCAACGTTGTCGCGGACCCAGTGCGATTTCGTAACAGTCTGAAGCTCCTTCAGGGAATGTCTGATATTGTCATTCCAGATGCCGGTGGGCACCAATTCAGGACTTGAGTCCGCATTGTGCGGCAGGTAGGCATGCCCGATGGACCATGGCGTCAGTTTGCAGACAATTTCGATGCAGCCTTTCAAAATGTCTTCCAGCGAAATTGTTTCCCGCGCCAGTGTGGTGGCCTGGTGCAGCAGGCCGGCTTCCATGGCCTGTCGGCGAGCTTGTCGTTCGGCGAGTTTCTGGCGAGTGATATTTCGCCCGATTCCGACGAGTCCCGCGAGCTTCCCATCGGAATCGCGAAGTGGAATTTTGCTGGTGAGCATCCACAGTGGATTTCCGTCAGTATCGACGTTGGATTCTTCACGATCGACCAGTGGAACGTCAGAATCCATCACCTGACGATCATCCTGAACAAACTTATCGGCGACAGACTTCGGAATGAAGTCTTCGTCTTTCATGCCGATCATGTGTTCTGGCGATTTGGCACCGTAAAGCTTCACCAGAGCCGGATTTGCCATCAAAAATCGCCCGGATGTATCTTTGATAAAGATCACATCTGGCAAATGATTCATTAGCGCCTGTAGTCGCTCGCGTTCCTGATTCAGTGCTTCTTCAGCTTGCAGATATGACGTGATGTCTCGGGTAATTCCGAAAGTTCCGATAATCTGTCCGAAGCCATCACGGAGCGGCATTTTAGTGGTCGAGAACAGCGTGACCGGCTTACCGGGCTTGGTCTGTTTTTCCAGTCGCCCGATAATTCCTTCGCCGGTTTTCATGACCGCGATTTCATCAGCGCGCGCAACACTGGCGTGTTCGGCGCTGAAGAAGTTTGAGTCGCACAAGCCGATTGCTTCAATGGGATCCTGCAGGCCAAACAGTTGCGACAGACTTCGGCTGATCCGGATGAATCTGCTTTCACGATCTTTAAAGTAGATGGAATCGGGAATCGAATCCAGCAGGGTGTGCAGCAGCGAACGCTCCTGATTGTGATGATCTTCCTGATTTCGTCGTTCTGTGACATCCCAGAACAGAAGCTGAACGCCCACAATTCTGCCAGCATCATCCCGAATCGGGCCTTTGATCCGTTCCAGCCAGCGTTCACGACCGTCGGTCATTTTGAACAGCCGAGTCTCACGAATTTCCAAACCTTGCTCGAGGACTTCTTTGTCGGTAATTCGAAACTGCTCAATATCGGATTCCCGAAACAGGCCTGATGCGTTGCGATCCAGCACCTGTTGCAAATTCTGACCGTGAAATTCCAGATACGCGCGATTGGCAAATACTGGCTGGCCGTCTGCGTCTTTGTGCAGCAGACAAATCGGCAGACTTTC
>JAYVNW010001078.1:0-2608 GCA_043758225.1 Candidatus Kuenenia sp.
GCATCGACGGAACTCTTACTCGAAACGGAAATGTTCCTTTTTCACAGACCGCGTACGGCTTTACACTGAAAGTAGAAGATCCATATGGTGAAACCGATGTGGCTTACATCACTATCCACATAGAGCATTCGCCGGAATTCAATTTTCCAGAATATGTGACAAGTATCAAAACGGATGATCGGGGAATCGTATTCCAAGCAATTGCATACGATCCAAATCCCGTACACACCATCACTTACTCAGCTCCAGGTTTACCCGCGGGAATGGTGTTTGTAGGGAATGATCTGATCCAAACCGCAGATATCGTTGTTGGCGTCTACAAATTTGAAATCACTGCCGTCGACGGTGACGGGGGGGTGGCGACCACGTCCGCGACGATTATTGTCGACAATGCTCCCAGGACGGCTGGCTACAAGCTCTTTGTGAAAGGGACGCTTGATGGTCACCTTGTAGATCATAACGACATCGATCAGGGGGATGTTGGAAATTGTGGACTATTGTCCGCGCTTGCATCCGTGGCTGCTACAGATCCAAATCGAATCATATCAATGATTACCCCACTGGCTGATGGCAGATTTAGCGTCAAACATTTTGACGCTTTAGGAAATCCCGTCACAACGATCGCCGGACCATTCTACAATTTTGGTTCGGGACAAGTGGGGTTTGGAGACGTTGATCCGAGTACTGGTCTAAAAGAGATCTGGGTCATGGTCATCGAGCAGGCAATTTTTAATCATCTTGGTGGGACTCCAAATGGCAGTAGTTGTTCGCTGGACAAGGGGATGACACTTCTTACGGGAGCTGGTGGATCGTATATGCGGAGTGTGAACTATTCATTACAGCAACTTACCGCTGATTTGACCGCTGGGAAGTTCATCACAGTGCAATCAAAACCTGGGCCGTCCGCACAATCAGGGCTAGTTGGTAACCATGCATACGCAGTGCTTGGTGTCGTGGGAAATAGCGTGAGATTGTTCAACCCATGGGGCAGTAATCCAAATGGACAGTCTGGGGAAATTCTCGTGCCGTGGGAGATCCTTGTGATGGACACATATGGCTTTTGGGTACGGTGAGGACTCAAGATGCAGATCACTCTAAGATTTTTCATAACCATATTGATAGCCAAACTGACCATTTGCAGTGTGGCGGCGGATGAAAGCATACTTGACGATAATCGCGACTGTCCTTTACCGCCGGACTCCGGCATAATTCACGGATGGCAGTCATACCGGGTTGGGAAGTACGGTTTTGGGGTGACAGCAGTCGGTTCGTCAGAATGGATGCAGGGTGTTCCTGCATCTAAGCCGGACTTCAGGCCAGATCTCCGAGCCGATGAGTTTGCTGCTCGAATTGTCTGCGGTGGCCACCGTGCTGGCAACCATGCGTTTGGAGTCGAGAATTTTTATCAAAACAACGACCTCATTTTTGTTGGCGACGGATTTCGGCACATCATCGAGATGAAACCAGGCAAAGATCCAACTCGGGGTGACGTTGTTCTGTCTCAAACGTCTGAGAATCCAAAGGGCGTTCCAGAATGTAAAGGACTCGTTGTGACTCCCAAAGGGCATCTCAACGCATGGGAGGCTGGAGGATTTCTTCGCGAAATTCGCCCCATGGCTGATTCCAACGCCGAATTTGAAGCTGTCGTTGATTTCTGGGACCTGTTGGTTCATCCAATTGGGTACTACAAGCCAGACCGCGTCCTTACCCTGAAAACCGGTGATGAGTTTACGGTGACTTATCCAGTCAGAGGGGCTCGTCAAGTTATTATTGGAACCGCCAGTGGTGTCGTCCGTTGTGTGGGAGTGTATCCTCCAATACCGGACAAGAAGTTTCGCGGCGGCGTGGGCTTGATACCAATTAGTCACACGTTCAAAGCCAATCAAGCGCGTGCGTCACGCTGAGACCTTAGAAAGCTAGGTCATGTTGACAGAATTGTTCATCGTTGCCGTGCTGCTCTGGTTCTGGTGCTTCGACCTTCCAGCTGATCTGCCACAACGGCGATTGGTTCGCTACTTTCAAACGCCGTTTTTGTATCTCGGGCTGTGGCACGGCTGGGCGATGTTTGCTCCGGAGCCGCTGCATGTGAATCGACGGCTGAAGGCCATGCTCAAGTGTGCAGCCGGCACGCTCGAAGAATGGCGGCCCATCGAACCTCTGCAAACAAATTGGTTTATCGACCTGTTGTGGTTTCGACATTTTAAGTTTCAGTTTTCTGTGCTCACCGGGAGCGACAAAGTGTTGTGGCCGCCGCTGTGTGAGTGGCTGGTGCACCAAGCGAAACTCGACGGGCGGCAAATTGTTTCGATTCAGTTGATCCGCGAATATCAAACGGTGAATGCTCCCACGGCGGAGCAGCCTCTGACGGAGTGGCAGTCGTTTGTGATGCACGAAGAGAAATGTGTGTAACAATTTGTCTAAGCTGCGATTCATCCGTGTCATCAGTGCTATCCGTGGTCGAATTGCAGTCACGTTTTTAACCACGGATATCGCGGATGGCACGGATGGAATTCCCCTCATCCGGCCTGCGGCCACCTTCTCCCCCGATTCGGAGGAGAAGGGAATTTGTACAGAGTTGATTGATGCACTGGAGTCAAATTACCGATGC
>JAYVNW010001079.1:0-4063 GCA_043758225.1 Candidatus Kuenenia sp.
TTGCTGCGATGATCTTTGGCGGAAAGCTTGGCAACTCGTTCCGCCGAAAACGCCCCGGTGAGCAAGCCTTTGCCCATTGGGCTGTAGCAAATGACACCGATGTTTTGCTCGCCGCAAAACGGAAGGATCTCCGCTTCAACGTCTCGCGCAATCATGCTGTATGGCGGTTGCAGTGAGACTGGTGGCTGAATCGCCTGAACTCGCTGCATCTGGCTGACGGCGAAATTTGATACGCCGATATGACGTACTTTACCTTGCTTCTTAAGATCGACGAGCGTCTGCCAGCCTTCTTCGATTTCTTCATCGGGTTCTGGCCAATGCATTTGATACAAGTCGATGCAGTCTGTTTGAAGTCGCTCGAGGCTTGCTTCACATTCGGCGATGACGCTGTCTCGACGCAGGGATTTTCCGATCTCGCCGTTGCCTAATGCGACACGACCACATTTGGTAGCGATGAGTGGTCGATCGCTGGCGGGAATTTGTGCCATCGCTTTTGCGACCAGCACTTCGCTGCGACCTTCTCCATAGATGGCGGCGGTGTCGATCCAGCTAATTCCCAATTCGACGGCCTTGACGATGGTGTCGATGGCTTCCTGTTCGTCCTGATCACCCCAGCCGAATTTCCAGTCGCCACCACCGATCGCCCATGTGCCAAGTCCGATGACACTGAGTTTGATTCCGCTTGATCCGAGTGTTCGATATTGCATGATGAGTTGCTTCTTGTTCGAAATATTAGACGTTCGGGGCGTTGCACGCACCCTACTTCTTTTTCACTGCGCGATTGTTCAACGCGGGTTGATCAAACGGCCGCAGTGGAAATAGTTCGGATGGATGATGTTGTTTTGCCATGAGTTTTGTAAGTTGCTCAACGATTTCAGGATGCTCAGCAGCGACATTGTGCTGTTCGCCGACATCGGTTGCGATGTTATACAATTCCACATCAAGATTGCCGCGAGCCATGCCTTGCCGAACGGCTTTCCAGTCACCCACGCGAATTGTTTGCTGCCCGCCAGAGCCGGGAAATTCACGGTAAAGAAAAGGTCGCGGCGGCTGTGGCTTGCCAGTCAGCATTGGCAACAAGTCGATACCGTCGATTGTTGCGGGAATTTCGGTGGCAGCACCAATGGCGTGCATGATCGTTGGCGTCCAGTCTTCGAATCCGCTCACGTAATCGCTGGTGGAACCCACCTCGATATGGCTGGGCCAGCGGACAATCGTGGGGACTCGGACGCCGCCTTCGTAGAGCGATCCCTTCAGACCTCGCAATTCGCCGACGCTGTCGAAGAAGCCATAATCAACCTCCTGATCAAGGTGCGTGGTGCCGTTGTCGGACGAAAAAATCACGAGCGTGTTATCTTCCAGTCCCAGATCTTTCAGTTGCTTCATCACAGCACCAACGTCACTGTCGAGATGACTGATCATCGCCGCATACGCCGCGCGGGGCGTGAAGTGTGGCGTGTACCCGCCTTTGGCAGCTGTGAATGGAGGGTCGAGCCATTTGAGTTCAGAGTATGGTTGCAGCTCCGCATCCGGCACATGCAGCGCTACATGAGGCAGCACTGAAGGATAGTAGAGAAAGAACGGCTCGGTCTTGTGCTGATCGATGAATTTCAAAGCCTCTTCACGAATTCGATCAGGAGCATACTCTCGCCCTTTGAATTTATCGTAGCTGTGAGGATCAGCAACGTCAGTTGCTTCAGCGAGCTTTGCGTGTCCTGGGATGGGCGGCGAATTGTGAAGCGAAACGCGTTCGTTGTTGCTCCACAGATAATCCGGGTAATAGCTGTGAGCGTGTCGCTGGCAGTTGTAGCCAAAAAAGCGATCGAACCCCTGACGCAGTGGTTCACCTTCAGAGCCCGGTCCTCCAAGTCCCCACTTGCCGAATGCTCCAGTGACATAGCCTTGTGCCTTGAGTCGTTCTGCCAATGTGACGGTGGAATCCGGAATTGGTTTTTGGCCTTCGGGCTGTATTTCACTGTTGTCGCGGATGTATGTATGTCCCGGATGAAGGCCAGTCATCAGTACGCATCGTGACGGAGCACACACGGCGTTGCCGCAGTAATGCTGAGTCAGTTTCATGCCCTGCGTGGCAAGTGCGTCGATATTGGGTGTGCGAATTTTTTGCTGTCCGAATGAACCGACTTCGCGGTAACCAAGGTCATCGGCAAGGATAAAGACAATGTTGGGTCGCGCCGCCTCTGCCGCGGAGATCTGAACAGCATCGAATGCAATACTGAGTATCGCGACAAGCCCGCAGACAGGGGCTAGTGGCATGAGTTGTTTCATAGTTGTGTCTTTCTTAAGGTTGGACCTCGACGAATCGCACTCGGAAGGCTGACACCCTGCCGCTCGCCTGTCACTGTCCTCAATCCCTGAATCTTGTACAAATCTTTAACAAAGACCAGACAACGGCGAATCACTACGGCGTTCTTTTCAAATGTTTCCGTGAACCTCGGCCCGACGACTGTACTGGATTCTGAGCCTTGCCCATGAATTTTCAAAACCTGTTCGCATTGCTCGAACTGCCACTGCTGAAACGTGAACTGATTGAGAACGCACATAAGAAACGAACTTATGTGATCCGCATTCTGGTGGCCTTGATCTTTTTGATGGTCATGTTGGTGTTCTACAGCGAAC
Source organism: Candidatus Kuenenia sp. (assembly GCA_043758225.1). Classification (GTDB taxonomy): domain Bacteria; phylum Planctomycetota; class Planctomycetia; order Planctomycetales; family Planctomycetaceae; genus SXXK01. Next base: position 2,638 of record JAYVNW010001079.1, read on the forward strand.
AGATCGCGCGACATAAAAACATCCTGCAGGTCATGGGGCAGGGGCGTGAACTGGCCATCGTGCTGTTTGTGTGCAATCTGGTGGCGATCTATGTCCTGCTGCCAGCGATGGCGTGTTCTGCGATTTCGGGCGAGAGAGAAAAACAAACACTGTCGCTGATTCTGATCAGCCGCATCACTCCGGGTGGCCTGATCGCGGAAAAGTTTTTATCGCGACTGGTGCCAATGATCGCGTTGATGCTGATCACACTTCCCATGCTGAGCATTGCCTACATGTTGGGCGGAATGAAACTACAGGCTGTCTTCGCGGCGTTGATGGGATTGTTTACGGCTGCCATTCAGGTCAATAGTGCGGCAATTATGTGTTCTGCGTTGTTTCGAACGGCGCTGGAAGCTTTTTGGGCAACTTATCTGATTTTTGCTGTCATGGGTCTGGGGCCGCCGTTGTTGTTTGAAATGGGGTTGTTGCCGCGAGTCCCGTGGTTTCCCATGGTCGGTTCGGATGTCCTCGCGGTGCCATTCGTCTTGTTTCTGGCCGCTTCGGCTGAATCCGTAGGAGGCATGGTTGGAATCTGGGAAGTATTTTTAAGTTGCCTGCCTCCTTTGGTTGTTGCTGCGGTGATGCTCGTGATCAGCCGCTTCGCGATTTCTCATGGTCAGCAGGACGCGCCATTTTCGTTTCAGTTGATCGCAAAGCTCGCTGGTCGCAGCAGTTCATTTGTCTTTCAGATTGCCGCGTTTCCGTTTCGATTGATCAGGAGCTTGAAGACCGGAACCGAACTTAAAGCCGCAGTGGCTACTGATAAAGCTCGAACTCCGCGGCCATTTCCGATTGATCGACCCGTTGCGTGGCGCGAACGACAGATTTCAGCGTTGTCCGGCTGGCGTTTACATGTCGTGTTGTTGGGCGCGGTGATGGTGTGTGAGTGGGGCTGGTTTTTCGTTGAAGGAGGAGGCAATGGCGATGAAATCTCTGTCATCTTTGACATTGGATTTTTCATCATCAGCCTGCTGATGGTTGTGGGCGTCACGTGTCGCACGTTCTCATCGGAACGCGAACGCCAGACGCTCGACTTGCTGCTGACGACACCTCTCACGAACAAGGAACTTTTAAAAGAGAAGCTCTCGGCTGTCAATCGTACGATCCTTTTTCTGATGTTGCCGATTCTGTTTGCCGGCATGACGCATTTGCTGATCGGCGATATGCATTACATTGATGAATCTCGATTGAACGGCATTTTTTACCGAACTATTCACATCTTCGAATTCGCTTGGTGGTCCGCGGCTACGCGATATTTGTTTGGTCTCGTGACCCACGCACTCCTTTACATGTCGCTCGCCAAGTGGATTGCCGTGTTTTTCAGTCTGCAGCTAAACTCACAAATGAAGGCGATGATTGGTACGATCATCAGCATTCTTGCATTGTG
>JAYVNW010001080.1:0-2071 GCA_043758225.1 Candidatus Kuenenia sp.
ACCTTGAGACATGGGTCAGCACAACATTGAGCGCCTATGCGAATTCGGAAGATGAGACCTATCGTAAGCAAAGTCGAGACGAGATCGGAAAGGCCCTCGAAAAGATCTTTCAGATCCGACAGGATCGCCAGATGGAAGACCTGAAAGCCCTTGAAGCGCGTGTCCAGAAACTGCGAGTTAATCTCGAGACGCGAGACAAGAGCAAAGCCGACATTCTTGCTCATCGCCTCGATTCACTGCTCCGCGAAGCGGACGGCATCGGCTGGGGGGACGGCATCCCGGCTCCAAAACGATCACTGCCCACAGCGGCCCTTGGAATTCCGGTGAAGACTTTTCCCCCACGGAGCCAAGACTACCTGCAACCGAGAAGACGATAGTAACTTTGGCATGTCGATCCATGAGACACCGTATTGACTGCCTCATGGAGCGCACATCATTCGATGCCAGATGAATTCCGTTCGGGACAAATAGTCAGTGGAAGCAATTCTTCGCGCCATTCTTTAAAACGATTTCGCGCTAGAGCAGAGACTCATCCAGCACGAACCCGTTTTGGCCGTTCGTCGAGTCGAAATGGCAATGCTGCACGAGACATCGATTTTCCATCGATGGTAGCCACTCACGCACAAGTTACACTGAGAATTTGCATTAGGCGGTGCCGTCGAATCAGTCGAATAAGAAGTTAACACAACCTTCATCTTAAAGCCGGACCAGGTGGAGTCATTTATGGCTCTTGCGAATCAAAATGCTCCGCAAATCATTGAATGCCGTCAGAGGATTCCCGGTTTCGATCGACATTTCGCTTGTACTGCGATGCAGATGCGAAAACAAAATCTGTCAGCTATGCTCACTGATGAAAAGCGGGTTTTGTGCAGTTCGATTTGGAGAAACCGTGATGGTACAGCCGAACATGCGTCGTATGCGACGATCGTGCGGGTTCACGCTGATTGAACTTTTGGTCGTCATTGCAATCATTGCGATCCTGATCGCGTTGCTTTTACCTGCTGTGCAGCAGGCTCGCGAGGCCGCCAGGCGAACTCAGTGCAAGAACAATCTCAAACAGCTTGGTATCGCACTCCACAATTATCACGACATTCACCGCACACTGCCACCTGGGTATGTTTCATTGTACGACGGCTCTGGAACCGACACTGGTCCCGGCTGGGGCTGGTGCAGTTTTCTGCTTCCCGAGATGGAACAATCGTCTGCTTATCAGCGGATCGATTTCAACCGGGGAATTGAATCAGCATCCAACTCAATTGTTCGCGTTTTGACCTTCACTGCCTTTCAATGTCCGTCTGACGATCCGCGAACTGTCTGGTCGGCAAAGCGATACAATCCTGCCACAGGTGCTCCATTGAACGCGATCTGCGATGTTGGCGCGACGAACTATGTTGGCATGTACGGAATTTCGGAACCAGGCGTCGATGGAGAAGGCATTTTTTTCCGCAACAGCAAGGTCAACTTCAAAGATATTACAGATGGATTATCTCAGACAATCGCCGTCGGTGAGCGTTCTCATCGACTGGGAGAAGCAACATGGACAGGCTCAGTGACTGGCGCGCTTCTGGCCGGAGATCCCAGCGACGGTATTGGCCAACTGGTGCCAGAGCACGGATCAGGCATGGTGCTTGGCCATGCCGGCGAGCGTCACGGCCCGGGTGATCCGCGTTCAGATGCCAATCAATTCTACAGCCGACATTCGGGCGGAGGTGTTCAGTTTCTGTTCGCCGACGGCCATGTGTCGTTTCTTTCATCATCGCTCGACTATCGCACCTATCTGGCACTTTCAACTCGAGCGGCAGGTGACACGGTGAACGGCGACTACTGAGTACTTGAATTTCGTGGTCCATTAAACTTCGGTTCGACATCATTTCTGCAACAGGTTTCTTATGCGTTTTACAATACTGCCGCCCAGCATTCTGATCGCATCTCTCTGCATAGGATGTTCTGATACAGATGAAGGATTGAAGAAACCTATCGCTATGGATCAGGTTCCACCGGAGATCATTAAGGTGGCCCAGGACAAGTATCCGGATCTTGTGTTTGATACCGCTTTTACAGAAATGGAAGA
>JAYVNW010001081.1:0-3157 GCA_043758225.1 Candidatus Kuenenia sp.
CGTCTACAACTTTTACAAGGTATCAAGAGATGTCGGGCAACTCAAAAGCAGTCGTTCTTGTCAGCGGCGGTCTGGACTCCGCGACCACCTTGGCAATCGCCCGTAGACAAGGCTTCGCGATACATGCAATTTCGTTCAACTATGGACAACGGCACCATTTTGAACTTGAAGCCGCCAACAAAGTCTGCGAATCCATGGGCGTTCTGGACCACGTCGTTTGCCGAGTCGATACGAATATCTTTCGCGGCTCTGCGCTGACGAACGATATTCCGGTGCCGCACAATCGAAATGAATCTGAAATGTCGCAGGGCATCCCCGTGACGTATGTTCCGGCTCGCAACACAATTTTTCTGTCGATCGCATTGGGTCTGGCGGAATCGATTGGAGCCAATGATCTGTTTATCGGTGTGAACTCCGTCGACTACAGCGGATATCCAGACTGCCGCCCGGAGTTCATTGCCGCCTTTCAGAACATGGCGAACCTGGCCACAAAAGCCGGTGTCGAGGGCCAGCACTTGACCGTTCACACTCCGCTGATTTCATTGACCAAGGCTGAAATTATTCTTCAAGGCGTCAGCCTTGGTGTTGATTACGGGCTGACCCACAGTTGCTACGATCCTGATGCCATTGGAATTTCCTGCGGCGAATGTGATTCATGCCAATTGCGACTCAAGGGATTCGCGGAAGCGGGCGCAGTCGATCCGATTCGATATCGATGAACGGCAACACTGATGAATGATTCGATCAGCAGATGAGTTTTGATTCAGCTATCGACCCTGAAGGAATTGTTAAAGGTCCGGTTCGGCTTCGATTGTGACGGCAATCGATTTGAATGCGGGTGTTTTAGACAATGGGTCCACGGTGCTCGGGATCAGCACATTTGATTCAGGAAAGTACATTGCGGCATTCCCAGCACGAATGTCGAACGGTCGAGCAAGGATGTAACGCATTTCGCCGGCGTCACTTGTGATGCGGACTCGCTGCTCCGGCTTTAGTCCCCGTCGATGAATGTCTTCGATATTCATTAGTATCACATCACGCCGCTCCTGGCCGCGATAGAGATCTTCTTCGTCGTATACGACACTGTTGAACTGGCCTTCTGATCGCATCGTCATCAAACGCAATTGACCAGGCGATAAGATTGAAGCAGGCAGTTCCGTGGCATGAAACTTTGCCTTTCCGGACGCGGTTGGGAATTTGTAATTCTCCACCGCGCGGCCAGGGACGTGGAATTCCTTTTTTGTGACGTCGATTTTTTTCAATCCTTCGTAGCCGGGTATCAAGTCCGCGATGAGTTCACGAACGGCAGCGTGGCTTTCCATCTTTGACCAATCGAGACGACTATCGTCCCGAAAAATGCGCCGGCCAATCTCAGCAAGGATCGATACTTCACTTCGCGCGTTGTTGTGCCGCGTTGGTCCGCCGTCGCTGAGTCGCACGAAGCTGAACATGGATTCCTGAGTTGTCGTCTGTGGTTCTTCGTCGCGAGGCAACACGGGCAGAATGAACGTTTCTTCGCCGGTTCCCCATGCGTGGCCTGTATTGAGTGTCGTCGAAAAGTAGACAACAGTCTTCAGTTTCTGCATGGCTGCGAACGCGCGTTTCGCATTTGGATTGCTTCCATAGAGATTGCCGCCAAGACACAAAGCGAAATCCATGGAACCTGCATGAGCCGCATCCATGCACGCCATCGTGTCGAATCCAGGCGACGTGGGCGGCTTGATGCCTAGCGTCTTTTCGTAGCGTTCCAGCATGTTCTGTTTTAATGCCGGGGTTACGCCCACCGTCCCCAATCCCTGGACATTGCTGTGGCCGCGAATTGGCATCAGTCCCGCGTGTTCTCGACCAACCATGCCACGCAGCAGTGCCAGATTGGCAATCGCGTGGACACTGCGTGTTCCATGCAGGTGATGCGTGATCCCCATGCACCAGGCGATCACGACATTCTTCGCTTTCATGTATTGATCGGCGATGCTGCGAATCGTGTCACGATCAACCCCACTTTGAGAAATGATGGCGTCCCATGTTGTTGCCTGAACAGTCTTCAGAAACTCATTGAACCCTTCGGTATGGTCTGCCACGAACTTCTGATCGTGGCCGCTGCGTTCCAGTACGTCTTTGGCGATGCCACTGAGTAATGCCAAATCGCCGCCAATATGCGGCTGCACGTACTGGCTGGCGATCTTTGTCCCAAACAACAAACTTCGCACGTCACTCGGAACGCGAAAACTCTCCAGCCCCAGTTCACGCAACGGATTGACGACAATAATTTTTCCGCCTCGACGACGTATTTCCATCAGCGACCGCATCAATCGTGGATGATTCGATGACGGATTCGCGCCAATCAGTATGTAGAGATCGGTGTGTTGCAGATCTTCCAGCCGAACGGTGCCAGCTCCCGTGCCGATCGACATTCCCAAACCGACACCGCTGGCCTGATGACAATAATAGGAGCAGTTATTGACGTAGTTAGTTCCGAATAATCGAGCGAGCATCTGGAATAAAAAACCAGCTTCGTTAGAGGCTCGCCCGCTAGCGTAAAAAAAACTTCGTTCTGGTCCGGCGGCTTTCATACGATCGACAAGTGTCGAAATTGCATGTTCCCACGTTGTCACTTTGTAAGACGACGCGCCTTTGGCCAGAAACAACGGTTCGCTGATGCGTCCGGACATCTCAAGCTGTCGCGAGGTCATGGCACGCAATTGATGCAGGTTCAGTTTTTCAATGACATCCGACCGCACTGCGCCTTGCATGTCGGAGGCCATTGCCTGAAACGACTTCTTGCAGACTTCCGGAAAGTGGCCGCCTTCGTTGACCATCCCTCCCAACTGACCGCCCATGCCAACCGCGCAGGTCTTACACGTATTTTTGGAACGCATCGCATTCCACATGTTGATGAAGCCAACACGCTTCGCAAGTTTCAGACTGTATCCGATGGCTTTCCAGCCACCACCGCTACGAGGACGACGCATATTGAATTACCTATGAGAGAGGAGATTTACAACGTGAGACAGGCAGTTGTTTTTTGCCTTACGGCGAGCGGAGCAGCGTCAGCCCTCCGGCACGTTGTGTTGTACGAGTGTTTTGTGCGTCGTTTCGTATCGCAAGCTGACGCATGTCGCTTGCAAATTTTTGATCGCAGATCAATCATCAACCT
>JAYVNW010001082.1:0-8402 GCA_043758225.1 Candidatus Kuenenia sp.
GGCTGAAGCGAAGAGATTTGTACGCGACCGGTACGCGATTCGATAGTGATCACTTCGTGGCCTGGCTTTTGATCGACATTGGCCAGAGTGACGGATCGCGGCTGCTGGAGACTGAATCGTACTTCCGGTCCCAGCCGATTGTCATTTGTCTGCAGACGAGCACACAGGCCGCGTGTTGTGCCTTCATTTGCCAGATAGCAGATGTCGCTGCGGCCGTCGCCATTGAGATCCGCGATCTGCACCATCGATAACTGCGGTGACGTATTGATGAGTGATTTTGGTGTCTGCATTTCACCTTTTTCGTTTTGGAGTACGACATAGGTGACGTCTTTTCCCAGGATCACGATGTCATCGTGATGATCGGAATTAAGATCGCCTGCTGCAATCATCCATGCGACGGGTTCAATGCCGGGAAGGCGAGTGGTCCATTTTTCCGTCCATTCTTTCTCTCCCGCAGCTGGTTGATAACGGATGATCAGTTGATCGGGAGAACCGATACACGCGACGTCGAGGCGTCCGTCGCCGTTAAAATCTCCAGTCGACATGCCAGCTAAAGCTTTGTCCACCGGTATCGCTCGAAGATCAAAACGCCAGTCTGAAACAAGGTCATTCACTTTGCCTGCAGACTTCGCTGCCTTCTGATCCTGCTGACTTCGCTGAGCCAAAAGTCGCAGGCAGCTGTCATGGTTGTCGATCACCATGATGTCGTTCAATCCGTCTCCCGAGAAGTCTCCAGCCTGCAGGTTAAAAGCACGTGACTCCAGCTTGAAGATTTCGATTGCATCGAAACCGTAAAACTGAGCGATCTCATTCGGTAGATCTTTGCCGTCTGTGGCGAGAACAAGCTGCGCGGAACCGATGGAAAACAAAGCTGAAACAAATAGCAGATTCAACAGATACGGAAACCGCATCGAATAACTCCCGGTCTGGGAAAACGGATTGATATGTTCAGGTTGCACGTTGACTTAGTGTATTTGAGATTTCGAAGGACACGCCCGGCCTAAGGCGGGTGTTGATTTAATCGTTTAACCCGACTCGAAGAGGAGGTGTAGACTGCCCTGCCTCCTCTTCGAGTCGGGTTAAACGGAAGCGATCTACACTGAGACTCAATCAACACGCCACAAGCCGCATTCTCAAAGCCGGAGGCACGGGTTGCAAGCGTCCTGTGCCATTCATTGTGGCGGAGAAAAGAGATTACTTGTATTTCATTGATGCACATTTCGTGAAAGGCTGCCCAATCCTTGCCTCGATCGATACTCCGGAGCGCATGAAAAAAGGTGACTGCGAATTGCAGTCACCTCATTCTGGCACAGAACTCTGGAAATCCTGAGCTTCAGTCAATGTTTAGGACCCATCAGTCCTGGTAATCAACCTGGATGTAGCCTCGTTTGATTCGCACGTCAACGGCATACTTACCATAGTCGTAACGAATTCGATTGCCGAACAAACGACACTTCACGTTTTCACATGCACACGGTGGCACACAGATTTCAATACAAACCGTGTCAGGCTCACAGCAGCCATCATGGCGACATGGGTTTTTCACCGTGATGATTTTTGAAACCCCGCACGGGCTCTTTTCATGGAGATCCGTGTATTTCACACGGGTAAACAGTGTGCCAGGATAAGCACTTGCATCTACGTAAGTTGACGGCTCGACTATGATCGGATGCCCAACTGTGTGGTCCTCCACCATTTCGTCGCCAGGCGAGTACGGAATTTGAGGAACATGCAGGTCAGGAATCGGGGCTAACTCCTGAGCCTTAACAAGTCCGGCCAGCAACAAAACACTCAACGAAAACCAACTTGCGATACTCTTCATCTGTAAACCTCTTTCTGTTCAGGACGGAAATTTCGCCTGTTTATTTCACGATCAACTTTCCGAACGGTCGCCGAAGCGCCAAGTGATCGATCTTCTGTTTAAACGTGCCACGGAAACGATTACGAAGCAAGCACCATTTCTGTGACAAATCAAATACAGTCATCGCGCGATGCAGAAAATGCCCGCCACATAAAATGTCATGGCTGTATTGTTCAGGAAGAATAGATAACGTCAAGAGGTATGGTGAACTTTTCCGGATTCGTCGTTTGTTGAGACTACCGTTCGGGGAGAATTCCGTATTTTCGCATTTTGTTATACAGGGTGACACGACTGATACCCAAGTGTTTCGCGGTATTGGTCCGGCTGAAATTATTGTTCAGCAATGCTTGTTCAATGATGTCTTTTTCGGTGACTTCGATGCGATTTTCCAGTGATTCGCCTTTGCGGACGGCGAAAAATGCGGCCACTGATGGATCATTCGCTGGTCCGGAGATGCATTCAACCACATGCGTTGGCAACGTGTCTGGAGTCATGACACCATCCCGGCTATAGATCACGGCGCTGCGAATCGCGTTTTCCATTTCTCGCACATTTCCGGGCCAAGGATATTGCAGCAAACACTCCAGAAACTCCGGCACGATCTCGACAACTTCAATTCCCAACTGAGACGCATGGCGATGCACAAAGTACCGCGCGAGCGGTTCAATGTCCGGCATCCGCTTTCGAAGTGGCGGAAGTGTGAAGCTCAACGTATTCAGACGATAGTACAAGTCTGGCCTAAAACGTCCCTGTTCTACCAATGGCTGCAGTTGCAGATTGCTCGCGGCAATAATGCGAGCTTTCACATTGAGGGTGCGGTTTGACCCCACAGGTTCAAATTCGCCACGTTCGATCACTCGCAGGAGCTTGACCTGCTGATCTGGTGTCAGTACGTCAATTTCATCCAGCAGAATTGTTCCGTTTCCGGCGACCAGAAATTTGCCGTCCTTGTCAGCGTGTGCACTCGTGAACGAACCTTTGACGTGGCCAAATAATTCACTTTCAATCAACTCACCAGGCAATGCACCGCAGGCGACGTGCAGAAACGGCTCGCTGGACCGCGTTGATAGTTCATGGATCAGGCTTGCCAGATGTGTCTTACCGGAACCTGTTTCACCAATCAACAGGATTGTTACATTGTGGCGAGCCGCGACTTCCAGCCGACGCAGCATCGTGCGCAGCTCAGGTGTTCGCGTACGAAAGCGGTCCGCCATGCCGCTGAATTCAAGTCCGGCAGAATTCGATTCGCGTTCGCGGGACGTCGTAGCCGCAAGTGGCTTGCCATCGAGTTTTGCTGAACTCAACTGACCGGACGACGCAGGCCCTGCTTCGGACGGAGTGTCCGGTGATCTGTGTGAATCCAATAAATTTTCGACGACGACAGGTTTTGCTGGGCTACCGTTGGAGGGAGTGGCAGGCGAAAGAATCTCTTCAACCAATTCATAATAGTTTTCATCGTGATTTGATAATTCAATAATGCGGCAGAATGAAAAGACTTCTTGTGGAATTTGTGTTTCGTTAAGCTGGCCAGGCACACCAATCACAACAGCTTGTCCGGCCTTGATGTTACTGATCGCGGCGAACGTGCGTGCCAATTGTTGCGGCGAGGCCGCGCGAACATCAAAGATGGCAAAGTCTGGCCCATGCAACTGAAGCATCTGCGTTGCTTCAGGTATTGAATAGCACTCCATGAGCCTGCAACGCCCTGCCAGGAGGGTGCCGAGACTGCGTAGGAATCCTGGAGATCCACTGCAGATTAATGCGACGTCAAGACCTGTCACCGTGCCACCTCTGTTGTTACTTCATCGTGCCGTGATACATTGTTCATCAGTCGTTGCTCACTGGTCTCGAAGGTGACCTGTGACGGCGTTTTGGAAACTTTCTGTTCCCCCACTTGCTTCTTCATGAACAAAAATGATGCCACGAGCGCAAAGTGCGCAAAGATGGGGAAACAACAGGTTTTTTTGAGCTAATGGGAAGTGGCCATGTTTCCGCAGGTCAACACATGATGTCATAACGCATCCGTGGCTCACACAACGCGACAGATTTGTTGGAAATTGGTAGACTCAAAAGCGTTGAAGGGGACTCACTGGCTTGGTATTGCAGCCGCAGTGGGATCGGGGCCGGTTCAATACGGCAACTGGACGCCAGCGTGTTTCTGCTGATCAGCGTATGTTGTACTGGCGGTCGCCTAAAGGTCTGATTACACGTTGTTGGAGCCCATCATGGTCAGCAAATATCAATTCAGTTGGCCCCTGTCCAGCACCATTGCGTGGTCTCTGACGCTGCTTTTTGCACTGGCAGTTACTGGAGTTGTGAATTGTCAACAGCCGGAACAATCGCCTGCAGTCAAACTATCACCTGCAGAAGATCGAGCAACGTTGATCATCCTTGCTCCGGTAGGACCAGTGTTCGTGGATTTGCATCTGACGGTCAGTAGGGTTCCCTATCGAGAATGGGTCGCTCAGTTCCTGGCAAAGGACATGGATGTTGACAAGTCAGGACGTTTGAATGCTGATGAACTGAATCTGCTGACGGAAAGTATTAAGCAGCTGATTGGTGTCCAGAATTCCTCGGAGATTCTGAAAGCCATGAACGTATCCTCAGCGAATACGGCAACATCTGGACAAACGCCTGCGGATGTTTCTGTTGAAGATTTTGTAGAGTGGCTGCGCAATCACATTCCCCGTGCTTTTGATCTGATTGCTCAACCGCAGGCAGCTGACGACGCAGTGCGCCTGGCGTCATTGGTTGACGACGATCACGATGGAGCGATCTCAGAACAAGAACTCAGGATCTCTTCGCGAACATTGCGGTTTCGGGATCTCGATAACGACGAAACGTTCAGCGTCTCAGAACTGTTGCCATATCGCGATCCGCGGAGCCAGAATGGCGCGCTGGCGCCGGATGCTGTCAGCCTGCCATTCTTTCACGTCATTGATCATGAATCTGCGGAGCGCGCTGCTGAACGCATCGTGGAACGTTATGGGAATGAGGGGCGAATCCCCGTGGATCTGTTGCGTCAAAGTCATTTGATTAAGGCGGATGCTGCATCGGCGGAGAAGAGTTTGACTGTCGTAGAAGTGCTGGCCATCGTGCAGAAACCTCAGTTTCATATTATTATGCAAGTCAGTCTTTCGGTCCAGGCGAATACCAGCAATATCAAGGTCGCGATTAGCCGTGATGCTTCCGAATTCTGCAAGCCCGCAGCAAAACAGGCTTTTGGAGAATACAGCTTTGCGATCGATGGATTGCCTCTGAAAGTTCAAGCGCTTGGTGGAGGTGCAAATGACCGAAGAAACACGCAGGGATATTTGGGGCAAACGTTTGTGATGTCCGATGGCGACCGGAATCAGTACCTGGACGAAGGTGAGTTCTCAGGCATGATGGAAGCTCTGAATCGGTCGGGCGTTCGAGGCGATTTTGGCATGGTTGATTTTAATGACGACAAGATGGTCACACGAGACGAAGTGTTTTCTTTTGCAAAACGAGACCAGATGGCTGTCGCCAGCAGAGTTCAGGTTTCAGTGAAGCAGGACGGGAAAACTCTATTCGGAATACTGGATAAGAACAGCGACCGAAGACTGTCAGTCCGCGAAATGCGTTCCGGTGCTGAGTTATTGAAACCGTATGATTTCAATCGCGACAACAAGTTCGCTGATTCAGAACTGGGCACGGAATTTGTGTTGGCAATCAGTTTGGGGCGGCCTGAATTTCGCCGTACGTCCGGTCAAAGCGGTATGATGTCGGGGGAGATGAATGCAGGAGATGCGATTCTACCAGGTTCGGATTCGCTGACCGGGCCGGAGTGGTTTCGTCGCATGGACCGCAATCAGGACGGGGACGTCTCAGTGCGTGAATTCCTCGGAACAAAGGAACAGTTCAAGCGAATTGATGCAAACAGTGACGAATTGCTCAGCGCGGAAGAAGCGGCGAATGTTGCCGCCAACTCGGAGTCGGATAAATAGCAATGTGGCGGATTGGCGATGTCGCGTTTATCGGCGAGCAGCTGAGAGCTTACCAGAGTCGCAGGCCAACTTCGTGTGCCGTAGCCAGCAGCGGACGGTACACCAAATGTGCCTGCAATATTGGAATGGTGAATCCACTTCCATCGTTCAGGCCACATGTTATCGGCTACGCCACTGCCCTGGCCTTGCGTCATTCGCTGGCGGCAAATCGACAGTCGATGACGGACGACTTGTTCCGCGCCATTGCGGAGGCTTATTGCCTGAGGCAGATTGTTGAACGACTGGTTCCTGTGATTGTGTATGCGACACGGTTCTAAATGGACCAGTTGCTGAGGTGGTCACTGGCGGCAAAGGGCGAAACGTCGACGAATTACCGCTTCCGTAAACAGCAGCTTGTTGGTCAACGGGTGGCAGCACTGTCGATGGCACTGTGTATTCCTGAGAATTCGCAACGCTCGAAACTGACGGCAACTGCAGATTGTTTTGTTGCGAATTGTAGGCCGCCGCGCCTCGAATCACCGGTTGCTCAAAGGATGCAGGTTCAAACTGATCCATGGCCGACTGTTTCGCTCGTCGCGCCAGAAATTCATCAGACGGATTGGCCGAGGGATATGTCGGTGGGTTGTTCCGATTTCCTGAGTTCTGCGGTGAAATCTGAGCAAGAATAACATTCGTCATTTCGGTCGTACGTGGGTCTGGATGCGATTGTAACGCATTTTGAAACCATTCAACGGCTTCGGTGTCATTGCCTTGTTCGTGCAAGACATAGCCGATGTTGTAATTTGCTGCAGATTCACCGACCGCGTACGTGAGATGCGACAATGCCTGGTCATAGCGATGAACACGAGCGAACACTACGCCAAGTTCGTATCGACATACCTGATTTTCCGGATCGATGGCAGATGCATCTTCGAAGGCAGCGATGGCTTTCGGCCATTCTTCCTGTTGCGTATACAAGCGGCCAAGCTCCAGTCGCACTTGCGCGTTTTTGGGGCGATTCTGGGCAACTTCGAGCAGGATGTCTTCAGATTGCTGGATGCGGCCGCACGCCAGTTCAATACGGGCAAGTCCAAGCTGGGCGTCAATGTTATCCGGGTAGGCGATCAACAACTCGCGATATTTTTGTCGCGCTTCGCCATATTCGCCCACGTCTTCCTGCCAGCGTGCCCACGCCAGGAGAGTTCGTTCCGGATCCTTTTTGAACACTTTTTGAGCGGCGCGGAATTCTGGACTAAGGTCAGCTTTGGTGCCGCGTGGAATTGCAGATGTGGAATCTGTTTTCTTTGCACCGAGAGAGGCAAAGGTGTCTCCAAACGGCATTTTGAGACCGCTCGACGCGCAGCCGGATGAGAATCCCAAACCGGCGATGATCAGCATTGCGTTCAGTTGATTGAATTTCATTTAGCACCTCCCTGTGCGCAGTGTTCCCAAGTCACTTCGTCCAGTGAGGTTTTGCAACTTCAGCAGAAAATGCGCTTGGTGATTTTTCCTCAATGCACGATCTGGCAAGCACACCGCATTTCGGCAGTTTCCATCCGATTTCACGTGCGCTGGCATTCGTTGTCGTGCGCGCAAACAAAAAGACGCGATGGCCAAAACCATCGCGTTTCTTGTGTTTCCAGCGTCGCAATTGGCGGAAACTAAGGCGTACTTCCACTGCCACCACCGCCCGCCGCACCGCCGCCCCCTGCGGATGAGATTCGCGGGGAAGGAATGCTGCCGTTATACATCGAATTGATTGCCTGAACTTCGGATGCAGCCCGGCTGAGTTCCTGACATTCGCGAAGTGAAAGTGGGACGTCCATATTTCCACGTGATAGAGATGCTAATTCGGCATGCACGACTTCCATCCGCAGGGCATCCAACCCGTCGTCGTGCGTCGATTGCACGTAGACTGCACGGTGTTCTGGAGGAATCACATAGATGATTCGCTCCAGGTGCAACTCACCGGCACGCGTCAGCTGATTTGTTATCTGATCGAAATGACGATCGTAGAGGGTTGTTTCCTCTTGCCATCCAAGACTGGTCTGCACTTCGATCATGTCACGAACTGCCGCACGGTCCTGACAGACATAGGGCAGCGGCCAATAGTGCTCACTGTAGTAGACGTGTGAGAACTGTTGCTTTGGCTCACTGGAACGCGGGCGTGCCGGCCAGACCTTGCCTTTTTTGCAATGAGCTCGTTCGCCAGGAGGGAGCAGAGCTTTTTCGGCCCACCACTCATCGGAACCAGGTTCATGGCAGCTTGTTTTGTCGGTGTGCCCGAAAAACTGCGGCCCCGTTGCACAGCCCTGGATCGCTCCAACTGCCAACAAGGCCAGCGGTAGAGTTAATTTCCTCATGGCACAATCCACTCGTAACTCTGAGGTGCATTTGGACAAGCTGACCTCCAAGTCAGCCACCTGGGCGTTCGGCGAATACTGCCTGTTGACAAAAGCCGCGCAGAATTCCACTCAGGATTCATCATTCTGTTTCGGTCATTGGGCTTGCGTCGTGACAGTGAAACAGCACTGACAGGAAGAATCTGCCACGGATGCTGCGGAAAAAAGGGAATGCCCGCAACAGACTACCCA
>JAYVNW010001083.1:0-3293 GCA_043758225.1 Candidatus Kuenenia sp.
GGGATGTCGATCTCGGCCGCGATCTGGCGATTAAGGTGCTGCTGGATGCTCACAAGGACAAACCCGAGGTCGTGCAGCGGTTTATCGAAGAAGCTCAGATTGGCGGCCAGTTGCAGCATCCTGGGATCGTGCCGGTTTATGAACTCGGACATTTCGGCGACCAGCGACCATTTTTCAGCATGAAACTGGTCAAAGGCGAAACAATGGCCGGACTGCTTTCGGCCAGAAAGAACGCAGCAGAAGATCGAGCGAAGTTCCTGGGCATCTTCGAGCAGGTCTGCCAGACGATGGCCTATGCCCACAGTCGTGGTGTGATCCACCGCGACCTGAAGCCCGCCAACATCATGGTCGGAGCGTTCGGTGAAGTGCAGGTGATGGACTGGGGCCTTGCCAAGGTATTGGCCGCAGGAGGCATTGCCGACGAAAAGAAGTCGCTGGACAAGCAGACGGCCGTGAGCGTGATCCAGACTCGACGAAGTCTCGGCAGCGATTCGCCGGGATCCGTGGGAACCCTCGGTTCACAGACTCAGATGGGCAGCGTCATGGGCACACCCGCTTACATGTCTCCCGAGCAAGCGCTTGGGGAAGTCGATCGACTCGATGAACGCACAGACGTGTTTGGACTGGGGGCCATTCTATGTGAGATCCTGACAGGAAAGCCGCCCTACGTCGCGACCAGCGGCGAGCAGATCTTTCGTTTGGCCAGCCGCGGGAAACTCGAAGACTGCTATGCCAGGCTCGATGCATCTGTCGTCGATGCCGAATTGCTGCAGATTTTACGCGACGCCTTGGCCGTCGAGCCGGATGATCGGTTGCGAGATGCAGGCGTACTGGCCGGTCGAATCTCTGGCTATCTGGAATCGGTAGAAAGTAGGTTGCGCCAGGCGGAAGTCGATCGGGCCACGGAAACGGCTCGAGCCGAGGAAGCATTGAAAACAGCCGCGCAGGAAATGGTGTCACGCAAGGAAGCTCAGGGATGAGTAGTCGAAGAACTCAGGCGGCGGCGAGTGACGATGGCCCTGGCCGCATCTCTGCTGATCGGAGTGATTGGTATCGGATGGTTCGCATTGCACGCTCGTGAACAACAGAAGCGAGCTGAGGTCGCTCGCCAGAACGCTCTTTTGGCTCAGCAAGCTGCAGAAACTTCACAGCAATCCGAGATCCTGCAGCGAGACGCAGCAGACGCCGCTCGAGTGTCTGAAGCTGCCCAGCGAATGGTCGCTGAAGATGAACGCGACAAAGCCAACGCCCTCAGCGACGCACTGACCCTTGAAAAGCAGGAGTTGAACCGTCAAAAGGAAGAGCAACGGCGGATGCTCTACACGAGCGACATGAATCTGGTGCAAGCCACATGGGCCGCCGACAATGTCGGCCGCGTCATCGAACTGCTCAACGCCCAGCCACGCAACTGCTCACCCCCCTGACCGTTGTTTCACACGATGGCACTCGCATCGCCACGGCTCCGAATCCCAACGCCTCGCAATCAACCCTCGACGCGTTGAGTCCCGAGGCACAAAAAAACGTGGTGACCATGCGTGATGAGAGGGGAACTTTGTTGTATCAGACTCCCGTACTCGTCGGCTCGATCAATTGGCTGAAATTCAGTGCCGACGGAAAACAGTTTGCGGCATGTGCCGTGTCCCCGAATGAGGATATGTTGAGTGCCGCTCAGCTCTGTGTCTGGGACACGGAGACAGGCGTCGAGCGGTTGACATTGCGACTCCCGGCGATCGACGCCAGTTTTTCGAATGAGATTGGCCGAAGCGCACCAGCGGCCGCGTTCAGTCCGGATGGACGTTCGCTTGCCGTCATTCACAACGTTGGTTCCCGCACTGCGGGGCCAAGCACTATCATCACCTGGGAAATTGATACACGACGCCAGAAATGGGAGGGCGAGAAAGTTCCATGGCTTCTGGCTGACTTGAAGTTCAGCCCCGACGGTGCGCGAATTGTGGATGTCCCCTCTAATGGAAGAATGTCGGTATGGGACGCCAAAGCGGGGCAGCTCTTGTGGAGCACCAGTCATCAGGTTTTCGGTGGTATCAATTTCAGCGCCGACGGGTCACGAATTCTTAGCCATCCATTGGGGCTCGGCGAGATACAGGTCCAGGATACGGCTACCGGTAAAGTGTTGCACGGCGTAAGCGTTCCAGATTTTATTGGAGGTCCGGTAACGCACATGGTGCTCAGTCCCGACGGCAGCCGACTGGTCGCTGCGCAACGGTGGGGCAATTCCTCCAGTGTCAGAGTCTGGGACGTGAACAGACCCGAGCGGGA
Organism: Candidatus Kuenenia sp.; assembly: GCA_043758225.1. GTDB lineage: Bacteria > Planctomycetota > Planctomycetia > Planctomycetales > Planctomycetaceae > SXXK01. The sequence goes on from JAYVNW010001083.1 coordinate 2,278, forward strand.
GCTTTTCAAACTGGTCGGGCATAGCTCGATCGTCCAGGCGATCGCGTTCGGTCCTGACAACGCTCGAACTGGGAGACATCCACATTCAGCGCTGGGATGCAAGTCGGCTGGCACCACAAGTGGAGGCGGAGCAGATGGTCGAGGCATTCACGACGCTGCGTGGCACAGACGTGCTGCCGCTTAGGTCCGAGATTCTCACGCGGATCGAGGCCGATCAGACATTGCCACGCGAGACGCGCGTCGCAGTCGTGGCGCTCGTCAACGGGCTGCATCGTGAGAAGGAACTCAATGAGGCGGCGTGGGCGATCGTCGCATTACCGGATCAGCCGCAAAAGAATTATGAACGAGCCCTGCTGTACATGGAGGAAGCGTGCAATACGGACCCGGCAAACCTCGAGTCGTGGAGCACTCGAGGGCTTACCCACTTCCGACTTGGCCAGTCAACAAAAGCGCTGGCCGCTCTGTTGCGCAGCCAGGAGCTACATGCCGCCAGGAAGGTCTCGCCTCCTGCTGAGGACTGGACAATTCTGGCGATGACGCAACACCAGCTGGGCAAGCTTGACGAAGCCCGTACCACGCTCGAACAAGTCCGAACATCCGCCAGCCGCAACGAAGTTGAATGGCGGAAACTGCTGACGGAAGCAGAAACGTTGTTGGGGATTCCTCAGGCGGCAGACCAGCCCGACCTGTGGATTGGCCAGAATTTCATGCCACGACAAGACACCGCAGTCGAAAACGAGAATGGTGAACGGGCTGATCCTCATCGACCTTTCCGGATCACCAAAGTCGTTGCGGACCGGCTTTACCTGGGGACCAACTTCGTTCCCCGGTCGCACGTTGTGCGGGTTGACGCGGCCAGTCGCTACTACACAAACCTGCTGCAGGCGAATCCGGAAAGTGACTTCGCCTACTACAGCCGTGGCATCGTGTCGAGAGTGATGGGCGAGTACGATCAGGCGATCGCGGACTACACAGCAGCTATCCGCCTGAGTCCTTATCAACCGGTTTATGTCAAC
>JAYVNW010001084.1:0-1833 GCA_043758225.1 Candidatus Kuenenia sp.
GGCAAACGTCTTGCGAGTCTGCTCCGTGCCGAGTCGCTCCAAATCTTTCATCACTTCTACTAGTGTTTGCATGTTTGATTTCCTCTGTCGAGCTGAGGATGTCAGTCCCCCGCTTGCCGGTCGTTGCATCCTACAGAATAGACGCCGACTCAGTCATGTAAGAACAGCCGCCGGATTCTTTCGAATTCGGCGGCTGTTGTCGATTGAAGATTCGTGTTTACGAACTATTCCACTTCGTACTGCTCTGACAGAGTTGCCAGTGCGTCCTTGATTTCGGTTTCCTGCATTCCACCGTCGCGAACAATTTCAGCACTTGCCGAATTCTTGCCCGTCATTTCCATCGCCGTCGCATTGATGCGACCGGATGCGTCATACGAATAAGTAATCTCGATTGGAGATCCCTTCGGCAGACTGGACGGCAAATTGAAGACGCGAAAATCACCAATCACTTCACATGCTGCTGGATCAGCGGCGTCTCCTTCCAGGATCTCGACGTGAATGCGAGCCTGGCCATCGCTGTTTGTGCCGAATCGTTGCTTGACGCTGTTCGGTACAGGCGAGTTTTTCGGAATCATGATGTGATTGATCTTGCGGGTACGATCCTTTGGATCACTGATCTTAATGCCAAGAGAGTGTGAATTCACGTCGGTCGTCTTCACGGAGTTCAGACGTTTCTGGACTGCGTCAATGATTCCGCCCGTATTGATGCCATTTCGAGCCTGCAAAATAGCCGCATGAATCGCTGCGCCTTCTGCAACTGCTCGCTCTGGTGCCAATGCACGAGACGGCTCTTTGCGACAAACTTCCCGCAACATCTGCTCGACCACCGGCATATAGGTTGAACCACCCACCAGCACTAGTTCGTCCAGCATTTCCGGCGTTACACCGGCTTGCTGAAGCACCAGTTCTGTCGTGTCTTTTGTACGCTGCAACAGGTCGGCCGTCATACGTTCAAAGTCCGTACGCGACAAAGAAACGGACAGTGTATTGCCTTTGTAGTAAACGCTGATCGGCACCTGAGTCTTGGTACTCAGATCGCGTTTTGCGTCTTCCGCTTCCTGGTGAAACGCCAGCATCGATTCGGCGTCGGCACTTGGATCGACATTGAACTTGCGTTTGAACTGTTCCACCAGATGGTCCGAAAGTCGCTTACTCCAGTCCAAACCGCCGAGCATCACGTCCCCGTCCGTTGCCAGTACGCGGAAGCTTGTCGGTGTGTAACGAACTACGGTCACGTCGAATGTACCGCCCCCAAGGTCATAGACCAGAATCGTGCGCTCATCGGCTTTCAGATCAGCTCGACCCAATTCGCCGCGACTCCACGCATACGCCAGAGTTGCCGCCGTTGGTTCGTTGATGATGTCAATGACATTCAAACCCGCGATGCGACCAGCATCCTGTGTTGCCTTACGGCGAATGTCATTGAAGTAATAAGGCACCGTGATGACGGCATTAGCAATCGGACCGATGATTTTTTCTGCATCCTGTTTCATTTTCTTCAGGATCAATGCGGAAATAAATTCAGGCGTCAGCTTCTTGTTTTGATAGACAACGAAGAAGTTCTTGTTGCCCATTTCGCGTTTGATTGCTTCCACGATCGACTTCGGATCGGCAACAGCAATACGTTCAAACGATGGTCCAACCACTACGCGATCTTCGTCGAGCAATACGACCGACGGAGTAATTGGACGGCCATCGGCATTGTTTATCACAGTTGGATTGCCGTCATGATCCAGCATCGCAATCGAACTGTAAGTTGTACCCAGGTCAATGCCGACCGTATGTCCTTCAAGAAACTTCATTTCAGCCCTCGGACTCTTCAAAAGATGGAAA
>JAYVNW010001085.1:0-1551 GCA_043758225.1 Candidatus Kuenenia sp.
GGAGCGTGGGCGTTTTGTGTTTGATATTATTAGCTGGCATAGTCGCAGCAATCACAATCAGTGGACTCACGTCCGTCGCTCGCCAGGAACCCGGCGAGCCGCGAGACGCCAGTCTCCGGATACTGTTTTCGCCATCGTTTGATAGGCCCCAGGACTTACCAATGAGTGCTTATGACTGATCATGCCTCGGCTCGGCCATACGAAACGTTAACAATCCGCTGCAGGCGATTGTTCCGCTGATGACAAGAAATGGCACTTGCCAGGGGATGTGGTCCATCACTACGCCGAGGATCGGGGAGAACAGGAACGGGACTGTGTAGCAGATTGTCATGGTGCTTAGATACTGCGGATGTTTGTCTCGCGGAACTAATTCAAGTGTGTAGTTGGAAATCGTCTTCATCGTCACCGGTGTGATTCCAAGAAACACATAGGTCACCCAGAACAACTGACGACCAAATGGAAACCACGGCGATGCCAATAGGACAGCAATCAGCGGCGTGAGGGCAGCAAGGAAAGCGGCGATGCGAAGAGCGATGCGATTGCCGCGACGATCGGCAATCATTCCGAAGACTGGACTCAGAATTCCCACGCTGATGTTCTGAGCAATCACCCACCAGATGATATCGATATCTGATGTGCCAAGCATCTCCCGCGCCATTGATTGGTAGTGCGGAAACAGCAACAGGCCCGACATAAACATTGTCGCCATCCCTGCCGCCCGCCGAAATCGATGATCATCTCGAAACGTTTGCCACGCTCGGACGAATGGAGTCCACCACGGCGGCCGATCAGGTCTGATTGCGGGTGGCTCATCGGGCTGTTCATAACACAAATTCGCCATCAGACCCGCAATAAAGTAGGCAGAACCGTTGAACAGGAAGACGTAAACAAAGCCATCATGATTCGGCAACTGAATCCATGGTCGCAGCAGAAACAGAGCAGCACACACGGCACCCGCAGATCCGATCACGCCTGCAATTCCCAGCAGCCGACCGCGACGATTCGCGCGAATGAGTTTGCCCTGCAGTGTTCCGTCAACAAGCTGATTCAGGCCTGTCGCTGAAAAAAACAAAAAATACAGCACAAGAAAAACGATGACCAGCCATGGCTGCTGACGATCGTCCAGCCACCACCACACCGTGGCCAGAGTCAGAAACGGCAGTGCCATGCCGAGCGTCGTAAAAATCAACGCTCGTTTCTTCAGCCGAATGTCGCGAATGAAATCTGCGGCCAGCAGCGGCGGCAGACTTTGTCCCAGCCGATTCAGTACCGGCAAAAACCCGCGAGCCCAGGCTGCGTTGCCCGAGATGACATCGAGCACATGCGGAATGATCACGCTCTCTGTTTTGAAGATCCAGCCGATCCGCATGATGATCAGCTGCACGGCAAGAATGCCAAGATTCTTTGATTCATGTCGTGCGGGAGACATCTCCGCCGGTTGAGGCCGAGTGTCGGTTGGTTGTGTCATGACGGCACATCAATCCACTGCAGCTCAGGTACGAGAAGTTGCAATTCCACCTGAAACTGTGAATTCTCCTGGATAATGGAAGC
>JAYVNW010001086.1:0-2642 GCA_043758225.1 Candidatus Kuenenia sp.
CACGATTTTCAACAATTCCGGACGTCGATCAGCTGAAACACTCACGCCCGACGGATTGTCGAAGTCACTGACGACGTAAACCAAACGAACTCTGTCTAACTTGCCAGCAACGGAAATCTGCTCAAACGCAGCAGCCAGCGAATCCGGTCGCATGCCATCTGCGTCCGCCGTTACTGGAATAATATCCGCGCCAGCGGCCTGCAAAACTCCGATGTAAACAAAATACGTTGGCGCTGCCACAAGACAGATGTCACCGGGATTGAACAACGCCTGCGTCACGAGCGACAACAGTTGCTGCGAGCCTGTTGTCAGCACAAGCTGTGACAATGACAAATCATTTAGATCGTCTGAATGATTTTCGATCCGTGCAAGATTGCTGCGAAAGACCTGCCGCAATGTTTCAGGTCCGGGCGTGATGCCGTACTGAAGCAGTTTGCGTCCGGAATCTGCGTGCGCCAGCAATTCAGAAACAGCGTCCCGTACAATTTTTACGGGCAGCGAATCTTCATCGACCAGACCGGCAGCCAACGAAATGCAGTCGGCATTTTCAACCGCCTGCTGCATTAGAAAACCGATGGCCTGTCCTGCTGATCTATCGGCGTGATCGCTGGCTTGAAATGACGATGTCATTGGTCAGTTAATCTCTTGGGCGCGACAACAGTTCCTGAAACTCCAACGCGAACTCTTCATCGTTGGAAAGGCAGCGATTGTTCATCGCCAGAATCTTGCGAATACGTCCGACCGTCAGCTTGGCCGGTCCGGTAAGTCGCAAAACTAAGTCGTCGGGATTGAAATGTTCAAGGTCGCGGATTGAGTGAATTCCAAGAAACATGAATGCTTCGCGGGCTTGAAGGTCGTTCTGAAACACGACATCCAGTGGGGCGTCAATCGGAATACGCGAACGCCCCAGCTTGCGAGCTGGCTTCTCGTCATGCACTCCGGACGAAATTGTAGCTTTGCGAACGCCCTTTTTTCGCTGAGCTGGTTCAACAACCGGGACTGGCTTGCGGGCGATCGTGACCACAGACTTGGCGACAACAGGCTTGGCGACAACAGGCTTTTTCGGAGCAGGTTTCCTGGCCACCGTCCTCGTTGGAACGGGTTTCTTCTTTGCGACGGTGCGGGGTGATTTGGTTACCTTTTTGGCAACGCGGGATGCAGGCTTCGCTGGCTTTGCAGGTTTAGCCGCTGTCTTCACAACCTTCTTTTTCGCCATCGATCTCAGTCCTTCATTGACTCAGGTAAAACCACTCATCATCATGTTCCAGTCGGGCGAAACGCTCCGAACGGGAAATTCCAGTCAAGCCATGATGATAGCGGCTGAGAGCACTGACTTACCTTAGCAGGCCCGATTGTTCCTCAAAAAAGATGCGAAGGAGGTCCTGTTCTTCGTCAGTTAGCAGTCCGACCGACCCCAATATGACGTCGCGAGACGCAATCCAGCGTCCCGCAATATCGGTGATATCATCATTGGAACAAGTCTGTTCATCCCCGGAAAACGCCGCTTCATACGGCTGATCATCGTTCATTTTGTCCTGGATTCGCATGACCAGGCGGGAAATTTTTTCATCCAGAGTCAGCTGCCGAGCTCTGGCTTTAGACGTCACCCAGTGATCGTTGGTCGTCACCAGCGGATTTGGGCCCTTCCACGCTGACTTAAGATTTGGCCGTGCCGACATTTCCCCCATTTTTGCCAGAGCCTCGTATCCCGCGTGAACTACGCAATGGTCGAGAGGCGACAGTTCTGTCGTTTGCCGACCAACCCGATCCCATGTCTGAAGCAGGCATTCCAGCTGTATCTGAGGCGCCGTTCCCTGCAACACAGGGAAAATATCCAAAAATCCGCCCGGGTTGGCAGTCGATTTCTCGCGATCGATTGATTCTCGGAGGAGGCAATCCAGCGTCATGACAAACGCTGCTCGAAATGCGGCGTAAAGCATTTCATCATTGATTGGCATTATGATTTCCAAGGTTTTTTTGTTTGGTTTAAGATGAAGCCGCCATCCTCCCACAATGTTGACGGAACTCAATGGGGATCACGCGACTTATTCTGTGGATCAGTGATGTCGAAACACAACCACCCGTTCAAATGTATCATCCAATACGATAAGGCAATTTGCTGCAAGTGGATCACCGTATTTTGCTTCTCAGTGTCGGGGACATCAGATGGCCTCTGGAAAAAAGGAGGCTGGCAAACTAGCATCCCGGCTGCTTTCGTAGTTCTTTTCCTGAGCCTGTTGACGAGAGTCCGGTGCCATGCCCAAAGTCAAGTTTGTCAACGAAAAGATTACCGTCGATGCTGTTGAGGGCGAAGATCTCAGAACGATTGCTCGTAAAAATGGTGTGCAACTTTATTCCGGTCCTCACAAGATTGTGAACTGCATGGGCATGGGCACATGCTGCAGCTGCAACGTGATTATCAGCAAAGGCAAGGAAAACATTTCGGGAAAGGGAATCCTTGAAGGACTCTGGAAGTGGCTCAACCCGCTGCTGACGCTCAAAGTCTTCTCAAACCCGGACAAAGAAGTGCGACTGGCCTGCCAGACCAAGGTTAAAGGTGACGTGGAAGTTGAAACACATCCTCCGATCAATTGGCACGGCGAAAAATTCTGGAATTGATCCCCATCGACGCCGCTCGTAAA
>JAYVNW010001087.1:0-3137 GCA_043758225.1 Candidatus Kuenenia sp.
GACTTCATTCTAAAATCGGCCGGAATGCTGAAAATTTGTGAAGCGTTAAAATTGTGCGAAATTAAATCGCATTTTTTGAGGTCACCTAAAATAGTTAACACCGACACGATATGTTCCAACTGCAAGTACCGGTTTTTGCGTGAAATTCTGACATGACGCAAAATAGTGTTCTGGGCCAAAGCTTGATACGTCGTCTACATCCAAAAATCCGAGGTTGCCTTGCCGACGGCCGTAATATATTTGAAGCCCGTTGGGCTCAAAAACGTGCAAATCTACGTCTGGTTGAGCACCCCATCGAAGTGTTACAGTAATAATTCCGCTCTGCGTAGAACTTGTCGGCACCGGAAGTTGCGCTAGGGAACTTGTCACACCACTTCGGATAAATTCTGTCGATGATGTATCGCTCAGATAGTTGGGCACAAACTGATGTCCATCAATAGTTTGAGGTGTCTGAAGGAGGTCATTAAATGGTAAAACTGAGGGTAACCCTGCGAGACTTCTCGCAGCCTGTACGGCTTGAATTACTAAATCATTAATGAACGTTACGTTACCCACTAAACTTTTACGGACCACGCTATCCGGACTCGCAACCGGGATCATCCCAAAACTACGTTGTTCTGAAGCAGGATCAAGCTGCTGAAAGGCGAGATTGACAAACAAGTTTCCTTGCGAATGGGCGACAACCACTACTTTTCGCCCTTCCGCAATATCGCTTTTGTAACTAGCCACATGAATCGCCACGTCGTTGTTGCTCGACGCCTGGGCAATAAATCTCTGAACGGCAGCGTTTCGAAGAGCGTCGTTAAGCGCACGCGCCAGAGCGTCGGGGAGAAGCCAAGCCGGTAAATGTGCGACCCTTAGGAGACTCGCGAAAAGTAGTGAGGGATATTCGTTGCCAAGAATCTGTCGGGCAGATTCTGCCACATCCGCAAATTTAGAGATGCTCCGGTTGTAGGCGATACCAAAACGGGTGTCCGAAAACTCCGCTGACGGCATTCTGACACGCAATAGATCCTTAATTTCTTCAAGGGATTCAGTTGCGTCCATTTCACTAACAACCCATACCCCGTTCCCAAAGTACACCGCTTGCTTTCCAAGGCATGTACTGTCACTGGATTGGGCCCATACGAATGTGGCTGTCAAAAACAACGACAGAGTTACGAGCAGCTTCGAAAAAACGTGCATCATATTTGCCTCAGTATCTGTTTTCTTGATTGCTGAAAAATTTAATTCGGCAATGCTTCGACATTAAACGTACAAGCGGAACGTCGTTGACTATCAGCGAGCGTCTGGAATACTTCGCCGTTTATTCGGTCATTATGCAAATCCATTGCCTGCAACCTCAGCTCAGTGTTTACCATGACGGCCATTACCTCTCTCCATCGGCCTTGCTTTCGTAAACCGAGGTAACTGAGGCACTCGATGCTACGAACCCCAGCGATCGCGGCTTGGATCGCCTCGCTTTTGTTTTGTGCTAAGAGTTCCCGTTGGGCGGCAATTGCAACACTTTTCAGTGCCTCACGGTGTTTTGCAGAATTAGTAACCTTGGTCTCTATGTATACTTCGACGTCATCACGTACGCCATTGTTGTTAATGTCAATTCCAGCGAGAGTTAATTTACCCGCTGCGCCTGGATCAGGTACGGTCGTACTTGACTCTGCGCGTACATTCAAGACTGCGGAAAAGTTAAGCCGATTGGGGTTGTGAAATTTCAGTATGCCGTTTACCGCCTGTCCGGTCGAAATTTGTCCACCGACCGGAACAAAAATAATGAAAGGTTTCCCATCCTCAGTCATGCCCTGCCCATTCGCCAGCGAAACTCCAATTGGAACCGTCGTGACCACAACCTGCACCGGGCCAAATGACGTAGTCCCTGATTTATTTGTAATCGTGACCTGTGAATCGTACGTATTGGTTGACCGGTTGAAAACGAGTGCACCTCGCACGATCGTAAAGCCGGAGCTCACATCGCTAACGGCTGCATTTGCGAATTGTCCGACTCCGAAAACGAATGCGGTGACGAGAAATCCAATAAGAGTGACGAATTTTCTTTGATTCATGAATCTATGTCCCACCGTTGATTAGTCCATGCAAGAAATGCTGGGTGCTTGAACGATATTTGAATAACCACGCTGCCACGAACATGAAAAGGACGCCAACTAATAAAAGCAAATTTGAACTTGGCTCCGGCACGCCTCGCACGCTCACCGAAAAATTCTGACCCGAGTAGATTTCGAATCCCGATGTTGTCCCGATGCCGAGGAGAAACAATGCATTTGCTCCGGTTGGGTCAGAGGTCGACGTAAGCGACTGTCCTGTTATGGGATCGAGTAGAAAAAACGAAAATCCATCAGGAAATGATGCGGCATCTGCTGGGAGCCCAGTGTTATCGAAGGTATACGAAAGTGTGTTCCCGAGCGTGATATCTTGTAGATATTCGTTAAAGAACGCGGTATCAGACAACACGACGCTGCCTGGAAAATTTCCTACTACATCGCCAGTACTCGACGACGCTCCCAACGTGACGTTAGTGCCAAATCCGGAAATAGTGACGGAGTTCGCCGGAGGCCCACCATCAACCAAATCGAACGCAAGTTGCGCAGAAGTTCCGGACAGAGATGACGTATCAACGGTGATTGTAATCGGCGCTGCTGTTGCGATTGAGGCGAGCATGAAGAACGAGACTAGCGCGCCGGCAACAGCATGAATTTGATTCATGATTTTCAGCCTACCATGCCGATCAATCTTGGCAAGTTGGATGGGCGAGCAGCCTGCTGGAATGTCGTTCACGATTTCCTCACTAACTAAGTATTGTTGGTTACGCAACGAAATGCCCTTGTTTTTCATGAGCGTTTCGAGAACGCTAAATGGATACTCAGCGGCGATTGTGGCGTGCACAAAGACGGCAAAAAGCCGGGTGAAAATACGATACAACGCAGAATTATTTTGAAGAATCCAGCCATGGACGATTTCTCTATTTTTAGTTCTTCGAAGCTTTCTCGTTATTACCTAACCGGCTCCGGCTTTGACGCAACAATCCACCGAAAATGCGGATGCGCCGGATTGATGACAATGTTCTTCTCATACTTGGCAACGGCTGACGGCACAATCAACACCGCGCTGCGCTGACTGGCAAG
>JAYVNW010001088.1:0-5396 GCA_043758225.1 Candidatus Kuenenia sp.
TTTTCGACCGGTCGTTCACGCGGATCCTGACTTTCGAGCATCGCAGCAATCGCAAGAACTTCCGGCAACGCGTGTTCATCGACAGCGGCCAGAATCATACGGCCGATACGCGGGTCAACAGGCAGCGTCGCCATGCGGCGGCCGATCTGAGTCATCTCGCCTTCAGGTGTAATTGCGCCGAGTTCCTCAAGTGTTTTGTAACCTTCGCGAACGGTGGTGGAACGCGGTGGATCGAGGAATGGAAATTCTTCAATGTTCCCGAGACGCAGATTGATCGTACGCAAGATTACGGCGGCAAGATTTGTGCGTTGGATTTCTGGTGCCGTAAAGGCTTCTCGGCCATCGAAATCTTCTTTGCTGTAGAGACGAATGCAAATCCCGGGACCGACGCGGCCACAACGTCCGGCTCGCTGATTGGCAGATGCCTGAGAGACAGCTTCAATCGGCAACCTCTGCATCCGTGATCGGGCGGAATAGCGACTGATGCGAGCTGTGCCCGTATCGACGACATAGCGAATGCCGGGCACCGTGAGAGAAGATTCCGCAACGTTTGTGGCCAACACGATGCGGCGATGCCCGTATGGCGAAAAGACTTTTGTCTGATCGGCAATCGATAGTCGCCCGAATAATGGCACAATCTCTGTTGGCATCTGAGGCGTATCGCCGCAAAATCGTCGTCCACCAAGAACTTTTGCCGCCTCGCGAATATCACGTTCCGTTGGCAGAAAGACAAGAATGTGGCCCGAATCGCTCGAAGCCACTTCTGCGACAGCATCGCTGACACCGTCAAGCCAGTCGCGTGTTTGCTGGTTGTCGTCGCCGCCGCCCATGACTCCGTCAGGATCATCGAGCGGTCGATAGCGAATATCCACCGGATACATGCGTCCGGAAATCTGCAGTACCGGAGCAGGCTTACCATCCGTCGCAAAGTGGTCGGCAAATCGGGCTGCGTCGATCGTCGCCGACGTGATGATGACTTTCAGATCCCATCGTTTATGCAGCAGACGTTTCAGATAGCCAAGGAGAAAATCGATGTTCAATGAACGCTCGTGGGCTTCGTCAACGATGATCGTGTCGTACTGATCCAGAAAACGATCTGTCTGAGTCTCCGCCAGCAGAATACCATCGGTCATTAAGCGGACGCGAGTATTCGGCGTGCTGCTGTCAGTGAAGCGAATACGAAAGCCGACTTCCTGTCCGAGACTGCAATTCATTTCGTCCGCAAGTCGCGCGGCTACTGATCGAGCGGCGATTCGTCGAGGCTGCGTGTGTCCGATGACCCCACTAAGGCCGCGTCCCATTTCGATCAGGATCTTCGGCAACTGCGTCGATTTACCCGAACCTGTTTCGCCGCACAGCACGATCACCTGATTGTCGCGAATCGTATCGATGATTTCCTGCTTGCGGGCAACGACGGGAAGTTCCAAATCCCATTCCAGTTTCGGCTTCCAGACCGCCCGCTGTTCTCGGCGGTGTAAAGATTTCTGCAGCATGCCAGTCAGTTTTTCGAGCAACCGATCGTGGGGCTTTCCCGCTTTTTCTGCATCCTTGACTCCTCGCAGCATGTTGCGCAGCAAAAATTGATCGGCCTGCATGGCCAAAGAGATAGATTGCTCAAGTTCTCGAAGTTTTGACATCGTCCCTGTGCGACACATTGAGTTGATAAAACGTTTGGGCGTCAAGAATGAGACCTTGGACGATCAGCGTCCGGTTCGTGTATGCTCCCGGCAAAACCCGGTGCTCCGGTTGATAACCCAAACCTCGACCACGCGAAGAATCTTACAAACTTGAGGTTGACAGTGAACAGCAACTCATTAAAGTTCGGCACGCAGCCAGTGGTGAAATCTCATCACTGCAACTGGCCTGTGATTGTCAGGAATCGAAGGAGTGTTTGTGATGAGTACAATCGGACAGCGAATCAGAGAGATTCGTAAAAGCCGCAATCTGACACAGCGTGAACTTGCCGACCGTGTTGGCATCAATTTTACCTATCTTAGCCGTGTTGAGAACGATCGTCTGGATGACGAGCAGACTCCACGAGAAGAAACATTGCAGCGAATCGCCAAAGCATTACGCACGGATCCCGACGAATTGCTGCTGTTAGCCAAGAGAATTCCGGACGCCTATCGCGACAGAATTCTATCACAACCGGGTGTATTTCGAAAACTTCTCAACTTGTCGGACACTGCTTTGGAAGAACTGATCCAGCAGATTGAACAAACCGGACGAACTTCGTCTGTTCGTTAAAGCCTTTTGTTTCTCGTAGTTCTTTATTGCTTGCAGAGTTCGGATCTGGACACCGCAGCAACGCTCGAAGATGAGCGTACTAATTGCAGGGAGTGCTCTTCGTGAGACGCCATGACTTGACTAACATGCGAACTCGCACCATCGACGGCATCACCGGCATGCGCATTCGTCAGTACGAACAACTGACGGGGCAGCCTGTCATGTTTCCCGTTCCCATAGAGAAAATTGTCGAACGAATTCTCCGCCTGGATTTTGACTGGATCGAAATTGACGAACAGCCTGGTGAACAGATTCTGGGAGGTTTGATTCCTGAAGATCGCCGCATCGTGCTGAATAGCCGCCATCTTGATCTGTTCCAGTCGAAGCCAGGACTGGAACGCAGTACTATAGGCCACGAAGCCGGCCATTGGGATATTGACATTGATCGTACCAGTCTGCATCATCCACGACTACCGGGGTTTGATCTTCAGCCCAGCGTGGTGCGACGGCACGCGATGGATCGACACGTACTCGTAGAGGTCTTAAATCGCGCGGCCTATGACGATCGCTACTTTGAACTGTATCGTGAATTGACAGCGGGCCAGGATTCTCCGGAAGTTCGCAGCGCGGTGGATCGTTATCAATCTTCAATGCTGATGCCGGAATGGCTGATCAAGCTGGCGGTGAAAAATATCGACGTCACCTCATGGCCGGCAATGTATGAACTTGCCGCCCTGGCTCAGGTGACGATTTCCAATTTGATCGTGCGTCTGCATCGCCTGGACGTCATCTACATCCCGGAAGGAACGCGCGACATCTATGCGGGACGCGATGCGTTTACGGGACAGAAGCACTTGTTTTGATCGCTTATGGTGCGAAGAGAATGTCTCTTCGCATTTTTTTCGACCGCCAGTTGACAGTTGCTGTCAACTGGCAAATTTCAGATGGAGTTAAATTTTGCTTATCTTGTCACGAAAAATTCAGGAACAGATTCTGATCCCGGGACTGAACATTCGGCTGACGGTTTTGAGCGTCGGAAAAAACCGCGTCCAAGTCGGAATCGAAGCTCCCAAAGACGTTCATATTACACGGCCGGATGCCGGAAACCGTCCTGCGGGATCTTGTGAACGTCAGATACTGGATGCAAAATGCGGCGAATCGTAAGTATTTTCTTTGACGTAGCGTCGGCTACATCGACTCTCCCGCGATTGAAACGTCGCCGCCCATATTTGCAATCTGTGCCGGTTATTTGGACTTTGACGATTGAGACGACAGCCTCTCTGAGGTATTTTAGGACGGGTGCAAGGCATGGGATGAGTGCGTGAACTCCTCCGAAATGAACAGGTATGTGTGTTGCCTTGCATTTGAGCGATCTGCAACTCGCGCTGGACGATAATCATGTAGCGATTGCATCGAATAGCCTTCAATGTCGGAGGCATTATGGGGGAAGAACAGTGAACGTTATTTCATTTTTACTTGAGCGTCGTGTTCGACGAGCTGTCGGTGCGTTGTCCATTGCAACTTCCCTGTTGGTTGCTTCTGCCGTCTTCCCGACGGACCTGCAAGCCAATTCTGAAGCAGCATTGGTGATCGCAGAATCAAAGCTGAAAGTTCCAGCGGACATTACCGAGGAAGCGATCGAAGCGATCGACTCGGATTTTTCAAAAGTTGCCGGGCCCTTGCTGCGGACGCTTTTTGATGACCAGAAACCGTTGGACGAGCGTCTCAAATCAGCTACAGAACTACGCACGCTGATTTACAATCTATCTACTGCGACAACGGAAAAAGATTCTCTGCGTCGTCGGCTGGAGCGTCGAATAAGTTTGATTTCCGCATCGATCGAAGCATCACAGGCAAGTCTTGAAGGACGCACAACGCCAGCTTTACATCTTGCGACGGCTGCGTCGTCAACAGCGACGTGGCTGACCACAATTCCAAATGGAAATTCGTGGGTTTCATATCTTCATCTGGAAGAATTGCAGAAAGCGGATGTCAGCTCAGACGTGTTGAAACAAGTGTCTTACAATCTGACACCATCAGCCTCCATGGATGTCAGTCAGAAATCATTTGCATCCAAACTGCAACTTCAGCAATTGAAGAACGCAATCGACAAAGCGATCCGTCGAACTGGCTTTGCGAATGACAAGGAAGCCGCACAAGGCGAACAAAAATATCTGGTCGAAACACTGATTGCGTCTCTCCTGAGTTACGAACAGGATCAACTGGGATCAGATGCAGAGGAAGCGCGAGCGGCTTGGCGATCACTGCGGAACGACTATCCAACTGCTGCATCTCGCCTGCGGCCAGTCGTCAACGACAATTACTTCAATCACAATCTACATTTTGTAGTGTCGGAAGAACTTCTGTCGCGTCTGATCTCAGACTATCGCTCGGAATCCGGTTGCATCGCTGAATGCATATTTGGGGCGTGGGTTACCGGATCTCAGAACACAAACGTGGATCTGCGTGCGGATATCAAACCGTCAACCGATCGTGCCATGTTCGATATGAATGTGAATGGCAGTGTGCATTCCAGTACCGTCGCCACGAAAAGTCCTGCAACCATATGGTCTCAGGGCAACAACTCTTTCTGGATGCACAAATCTGTCTTCTTCGACGGCCGCAACGTCACCAGCACTGCAGCAACATTCAGCGTCAGCACAAGCAGTCAGGTCACAGGTTTGAAGACAAAGTTTGACGGTATTCCGATTGTCCGCGGGATCGTACGAAACATTGCAAATCAGAAAATTGCGGAAAGCAAGCCACAGTCAGAAGCCCTGACGGCCCAGAAAATTCGGGAAGCAGCCCTGCCAAAATTCGAAGACGAAGCCAATAACCAGTTTTCAACCGCCAATGGCACGCTGAATAAGATGTTTGCCTCACTTGAACGACGTGGTGTAGCCCCGGACAGCACAAGCGCACGTTCCAGCAACACTCATATTGCTTTGAGTTCACGGACAATTGGTCTGCAGCGAATTGGTGGTTCTCTGCAACCGCCATCTGCGCTGATCGCAACGGGTGCTGCCGTCCAGTTGCACGAAAGTGCTTTAAATAATGCCATTGATGCTCTTGGTTTCCAGGGTCGTACAATTCTGGAAAAAGACGTGGCACGTGAGCTGGAATCCGCTTTGAGCGATCTCTTTCAGCGCGATATTAAATTGACGGATAGT
>JAYVNW010001089.1:0-2465 GCA_043758225.1 Candidatus Kuenenia sp.
CGTCCTGTGGAAATCCAAGAGAAACCCGGATTATTCAATGCGGAACGTATCAGTCACTCTCAACACAGACAATCAGATCGAGGTCCACGTAGGCAGCGAATCCCGCGTGGGGGAAAGTTACTATCTTGGACTTCAACCGGCCACCGATAATCATGATTTTCGTCCCGCCACAGGCACGATGCAACTGGTTGGAGAATGGATCCGATTGCTCACCGACCTGAAAGATGGTCAGCAGTTATTTTTGCCATTCGATTTTTCCGATGAGTACACTCGATGGATTACATGGCATCGCGACGGTCGGGACGTCACGATCATCTTTGGCTGGGCCACGGTCGAAGGCTGGTCGATCGCACCGCGAGATTTGTCTCAATACGCGTATGGCGTTCCAGGCTTCATGACTGATGAACCATTTCTTCCGCAGACGTTCTACCTGCCTCGCGTCATCAGCAATCTTCGCAATTGTTACTCGATGCTGGCGGAGCAAGCCCGCCGCGACGAAATGTATTCCATGCCCGGCGGCGAAATGCTGACGTAGATATCAACATGGCCACAGAAACAGCTTTCTCTTTTAACCGAATAACGCAGCAGTTCGACGCGAACGCCAGTCCCGTATTTCGAGATCTCAACCTCTCAATTGACACCGGTCACTTTGTCACGATTGTTGGCCCTTCTGGATGTGGCAAATCAACGCTGCTGCGACTCATCGCTGGACTCCAGTCACCAACATCCGGAACCATCGAACGAAATCAGGGCCTTTCAGGGGAATCTATTGGCTTCGTCTTTCAGCATCCTACGCTGCTGCCCTGGAGAACCGCTGAACAGAACCTACATCTGCCGCTGGAACTGGGCACTTCAGGTTCTGTTGATATGACTGCCAACTCCAGGCAAGCAACAACTCAACAACTGCTCGAACAAGTTGGACTGTCGGCTCACGATGCATGCAAGCGGCCGGCTCAGATGTCTGGCGGAATGCAGATGAGACTCTCGCTGGCCAGAGCCCTTGTGACAAACCCGCGCGTACTGCTGTTGGATGAACCGTTTGCAGCCGTCGATGACTTTCTACGCATGCGGCTGCAGGAGGACATTCGCCGACTGCATGAGCATCGAAAACTGACGTCGGTACTGGTGACACACAATATTCAGGAAGCCGTTTTCCTGAGCGATCAGGTGGTCGTCATGGCAGGTTCTCCGGCCGAGATCAAATCGTCGATTGCCATCACCTGGCCAGGTTCACGAGACGCGGCGTTCCGCAACAGTGACGCATTGATAGATTTCACGCGACAGGTGAGTCGATTGCTTTTTCCGGATTAAAGGGAGTTCGCCATCAGGAGTCGGTGATCCGGAAGACATGAATGACAGGCAATGATTCAAACTCATTGTCGCTGGTTTTTCCGGCGTCAATCTGAACCAGGTAGAGCAAATTCCTCTGACGGTCATAGGCAATGCCGCCAACCTGTTGACCACACGTGTTAAACATGTACTGGTTCGGACCACCGCCTTCTGATTTGTGGTCCCATCGCATCCAAGGGGCTAGCCCGAGTGGGCGCATGGCTCCGTTGGCGGTCCGAATCAAGCTGGCGGGTGAATAGAAAACCAACTCAAGTTCATACGGCGGGCCATGGTAGCCTTTGTCCGGCGTACAGTCTTCCGGCCTCGCTTCTCCGTAGTAAAACGCACCGAGCGATTTCCTTCCGGCGATCACTACGGCTTGTTTGTTGCCGAGTGTCAGCCATGCTCCTCCGGTCCAGCGATCAGCCGGATGGTGGCCGGCCATTGGCACCTCCTGAGAATACCATGCGAGCGGAACGGCACTCAGGGAAGTTCCGATCGGGGTTTCTGAAGGCGGCAAAGAATATGCGAACATCGCAGGACCCTGACTCGATGCCTGTAATCCCGTGCTGATCTGAAGACCAGAAATCAGAGTTCGGCCACCAAACCAGCGAGTCGACTCAGCAGGCGGAATTTCGAAGATGTAACCGGCATGCTTGTATGAATTCCATTCCGGGTTCCCTGAATTCACCGGACCCAGATGCCACGGTCCTTCCACTGCAGGCGACCGCAGTTTCAGATCAGACCTGCAATGCGACAGATAGTCAATGTTTTCAACGTTGTAATACTTGAACATCGTCCAGTGCATCTTGCCGTTCGTGACGTGCAATCCACCAAGGCGAAAGTGTTCCGAAGATCCGTTCGTCATCTTTTTCAGCAGCCCATGCGAAATATCTCCAAAAGGCTGAAGAAATTCAGAAACCGGCAGGTCATCTGCGTTCTTATATTTCGAATTCACCGGGGCTGGAATGGCGATCTCGGCAATCATTTGTTGCTGTTGGTGGCCAACCAGATAAAGTGACCCCGGAAACCCATCTTCAACCCCGTCAGGGTCACCGTCATCGCGATAGGCGATTCCCCAACCTCCATATGAAAATGTCGGTCCTTTGCTCTCGCCGCGCGGAGGAAGGAACGCG
>JAYVNW010001090.1:0-6623 GCA_043758225.1 Candidatus Kuenenia sp.
GACATGGCCGCGCGGCGATGAATTGATCGAGTCCGATGTTTCTCATGGTGCCAAGCACCGCTGCGACATTGCCATGCGGCAGGCTTCGCTGGATCTTCAGGGTGCCTCCATCACCGACAAGCGGCTACCCGTTGGCGAGACGATTTTTTATGACGGCGAGGAGATCATCTGGCAGGTCGGAGATGTTTGCGACGGTCTCGTGTTTGACCATTCCGTCCTGTCGAAAGGTTCTGCGGAGGTACGTCGAAACGTGCACCTTGCCTTTGTAGTTTTTTTTGATTTCCGCAACATGCAGGGGGCGTTTGTTTGGGCTGCTCATGGAGGATTTGCAGCGGCAGGAAAAACTAAGTTCAGGTAAATCCGGATAGTTTCTGGCTACAAATTTAATGTGATAACAGGAATATTTTGATCAAATCCCAGTCTTCTACCGCTCGAAGCCCATTTTGGAGCCGTTCACGTTCGGACGAATCAACAATCGATCGATGTCAACAAAGTGCAGGCCGGTTGTTGGTTCATCAAGGAAATAGAGGTTGTCGTATGGGCCTTTGATCAGCGGATCCGTCGCTGCTGATTGGTCAGCAGGACTTTCCGCCCGCAATCTGAAATCAGCGTCAGCGGTCACAAATTCGCTGATCATTGTTGTTAGCTGAAAAGGCGAACCCCGCCCCCATTGTTGTGTAGTCTCGTTGTTATATCGCAGTTGCTCCCGATTATCAAACCGCAGATCGTAATGCAGAATCGATGTGGGATATTGGGACTCCATTCACTTATCAAAACACTGACTAGTTGGATGCTTACAATGACCGATCCGACGAAGATCCAGAACCACTGAATGATTGCATATCGACCCGAGTGCGACACACGAATCTTCACACGACACTCTTCAATGAATGTTCAAAAAACAAGTCTGTCTTCAGGAGGCTGCCAAGAGCAACGAACAATCCGGGGAAGTGCAGGACTGATCTTCGCATGTGAGCTGTCGCGATTGTTACGAGACAACCCGGACTGGAATCAATTAGTCCGTGTCTGCCGACACAACAGCGTGCTTCTGGCAGACGAACAGAGGGACTACGACGCAGCAAACTTGTAGGATCGTGTGCTGCTCGGTATTCGCCGCCGACCGGCCCAATTGACGGCCGTGCGACAGGGCCAATGCGTTCGATCTTGACGTCTCAGGTGTTACCACCGTCCGTCTGACCCGCGTGCCCATGTCGGGCATTGGGAGTCCATGCCATAGAAATCGAAGATCCAGGCCGGGTGACATGGTCGTCCGATCTTTCACAAAATGTTTTACAAGACCAAGTTGACGAGTCAATCCCTGGCCGGAAACGGCTTCAATACCTAGACTTGTGACAAATAGAAAAAAAAGCGGAGAGAGGGGGATTCGAACCCCCGGTCCGGTTGCCCGGACACAACATTTCCAGTGTTGCACAATCGGCCGCTCTGCCATCTCTCCGAGCGTCATCTATCGTTTAGCGTGACTTCTACATAATCCAGCGACTTTTGTCGATGGGCTTCCATTCTCAGAATTTCCCTGAGCTGCGCCACCAAGATTGTATCATGTCGCCTACTGCTTTTCCTGCAGGATACCCGCTTTCCATTCTTTGACAGAAGTTCGCCCTTATCGGCAAAGGTGTCGAGAATTGAGTCGCACGCAGCGCGGGTCGATGTGAGCAGGTCACCACATCAATGCGTAAATAGATCCCGGAAGCCGTTAAGTCGGACGTCATGGCTCCGCAGTCAAAATCTAAGATTTATGGCGGAGAGAGTGAACCAATCGCACCGTGTTCGAAGAAAATAATGCCTCGAACTGAAAAAATCTGCAGTCTGGGCAGCTTGTAGCCTTGCGAGAGTTGTCCAATAGCATTGCAATTCGCCAAAATTCGTCGAATGACTGCCAAACATTTGAAAAAATATACACCAGGCAGTCAATTGCAGTTCTTTGAAGACGAGCGGCATTGTCGTTCGTCGTGGAGTGAAAGTCGTCGATGCCCTCAGAACCGATGTGTGATTTGAAGTCTCTGGACTTCAGCAAACCCGTGTATTGCCGGGAACAGATTCGGGAAGTGAACCCGCAGCGGTTCGAAATGGAACAACTTTCCGCGATCGTTCATGTGGATCAATCGCAGCATCTCATCGTAGGCTATAAGCAGTTGACCGACGATGAGTTCTGGATTCGCGGACATATGCCAGGCTTTCCTCTCATGCCGGGCGTCGTTCAGTGCGAAGCGGCTGCTCAGTTGGGCGGATTCTATGCCCGCAAATTCGATCTGATCGGGGGCGACTACCTTGGCTTTGGCGGCATGGATGCAGTTCGCTTCCGCAAGCCGATCTATCCGGGTTCCCGACTGGACCTCATAGCTAAAGTGACCCGCATCATGGCGCGACGTTTGGCTCAATTCAATTTTCAGGGCTGGGTAAATGGAGAATTGATGTTCGAGGGTCAGATGCTCGGCGTCACGGTTAACAAAGGCTGACGCAGTACATAAAGGCTGTCCTTATGCAAACTGTCCCGATCAAGCCTCTGAAACCTTGGTTTCAAACTATCGACGACGTTGGAACATCGCTCCACTGGCCAGGATTCTTTCCGAACGATAATCCCGTTGAGCTGGATATCGGATGTGGGCGTGGCTTGTTTTTGTTCAATGCAGCGGTCACGACGCCGCAGACAAACTTTCTCGGGCTGGAAATCGATTTCCGCGAAGGCCGCCGCACTGCGACACGTCTAATGAAACAGAACCTGCCCAATGCTCGCGTCATTGGTGGAGACTGCCGGGTTCTGCTAACGAAAATGATTGCGCCGGGATCTGTGGATGCCGTGCACGTGTACTTCCCTGATCCATGGTGGAAAAAACGACATCAAAAACGGCGTCTGTTCAACGATGAATTCATGCGAATGCTCGCGAGAATCCTGCGGCCCGGTGGTTTTGTTCATCACTGGACTGACGTGGCAGATTATTTCGAAATGGCGCAGGGGCTGATGGATCATCACCCCGAATTTACAAGATGCCCCACACCGGTAGAACGGGAATCTAATGGTGATATGGATTACCATACCAGTTTCGAACGCAAGAAACGAAAATTGGGTCTGCCAATCTATCGAGGGCTCTGGCAACGGCACTGAGAATTCATCAGTGCAGACGACGAATAAGTCAGCGCAATGACAACACTGTTAACGGAGTAATCGCCGTCAACGTGGGGTGTCTATTCAGACTTTTTTTCTGGTGTGTTTTCGCGTTTGATGGCTTCATAAACTTCTTCGCGATGCACGGTCACATCACGTGGTGCTTCGATCCCAAGGCGAACTTTGTCGCCGCGGATTTCAATCACCATAAGAGTGATCGAATCGCCAATAACGATTTTCTCGTCTTTCTTCCGGCTGAGTACTAACATGTCCAGTCCCTGGTCAATCTATCGTCTTGAATGATTGCTGTGTGACCTGATGATTCAATGCTGACCCAACAAGGATCAGCGGGCCACAGAATGAGTTTCCAATGGGCCTCCTGAGACTCTGTGTCTTTGGGATGCCAAACGTATCTCACATTTCGACGCTTGACGGTCTTCAGTTGCAAGAATTGCCGAAAGGCAAGGACTTTGGAAGCATTTTTTGCCGATTTGATGGTCCAAATCCCGATCTTCGGCCCTCTTCAGAGCAGGTCGTCACAGTTGTATCGATTGCGCCTGCTGACACGCCGTGGAAATTGGCAAACGGAATTCGAAAAGGCAGTTCATTCACTCCGATTTACCTGCAGTCGATTGACTGCCGTGGCGGTACCGACTGTAAATTGAGACACGACGGCACGGCATTTCCGCAAACGATTTTATAACACGGGAATCGCAGTGCTGTGGATGTTTACGCATCACTGACTCGAATTCGGTGCGGGCATCAGCCATTTTGTGATGCCAGTTCTTTCTTTGAGCCTGCTCGATTCTCGTCGTCCCGTTAAGGATCGCCTTAAGAACAATCGTCACAGTCTGGATTTGCTTGTAACGTTTGTTCATCGAGGATTGCGAATTGCAGCAACTTTCGGGCGTGCTCCTCGATAGGCCATCCGTGGTCTGTCGAGGCATCACCGGGACTGGAAAAATGAGTTTGGCACTGACACAAAAACCGGCTGTTGAATCAGAAACAATCTTAGAAGCACTTTTGGCACTCAAGGATGGCGACAACTGCGATCTACCGATGTTGCCTGAGGTTGCTGCCCAGTTGTTGACACTCACGAGTGATGTTGATTGCAACGCCAGTGATATTGTACCGTTGATAAAACGCGATCAGTCACTCACCAGCCATTTGCTGCGAATTGCAAATTCTCTGCGATACAACACGGGCGTCACTGTTTCGTCCGTTCAGCAAGCGGTGGCCAGACTTGGGCTATTGGCCGTGCGTGAAATTGTGGTTTTGATCTCCTGCAAATGCCGAATCTTTGACGTTCCGGAATTTGAATCGTACGTTCGTAAGTCATTCCGCCATTCCCTGACGACCGCAGCGTTTTCGCAGGAAATCGCCCGTACTCGCCGCGTGAACGTTGAAGAAGCATTTCTTGCCGGGTTGCTGCACGATGTTGGCCGGCCGGTCCTGTTTCAAGCATTGGCAGA
Source organism: Candidatus Kuenenia sp. (assembly GCA_043758225.1). Lineage (GTDB taxonomy): Bacteria > Planctomycetota > Planctomycetia > Planctomycetales > Planctomycetaceae > SXXK01. Next base: position 4,597 of record JAYVNW010001090.1, read on the forward strand.
TCGCCGAAAATTGCACGGCATGATCGCGACAGATGATGAAGTACTTCTTGCCGCTGATGAATTTCGTATCCCGCTGGCAGCTCGATTAATAAAACGTTGGGAAATGTCTGAGCGAGTGGTTGAGACTGTCTTGTATCAGTCCACGCCACTGGACGCGCCTGCCTGCCTGATGCAGGCGGCAACATTGAATCTTGCCATCCATCTTGCAGATCAGACACTGAACCCAAACACAGATGAACCATCAGATTCAGCACCGCACCCGATGCTGGAAGCTCTTAATCTTTACCCTGAACAATTTGCAAAGATTACACAGAACCGCAACCAGATTCTGGAATGGGTAGATTCAACAATATGATTTCATCCAGCAATAACTTTGACGTCGTCGTCATTGGAAGTGGCCCCGCAGGACAAAACGCAGCAATGGAAGCCGCACAGCGCCAGGCACGGGTGTTGATCATCGAACAGGAACCGCAGGTCGGTGGTGCTTGTGTTCAATACGGCACAATTCCCAGCAAAACGCTGCGTGAAACCGCATGGACGCTGACTGCCTTTCAACGACGAAGCGGAGACGTTTACAGGATTAGTCGAGACGCTGAACTCAGCATCTGCAGCCTGATGAAGCGGCTTAACGAAGTGGTCCACGCTCATCAGGAAACAACTCGACGATTTCTTGAACAATCAAACGTTGAACGCGCATACGGTCGCGCGACGTTTGTGTCGTCTAATGAAATTGCCATCTCCAGCGTCAAAGGTGAACTGTCGATCGTTAACGCAGCGAACATTATCATTGCGACCGGTTCACGTCCCCGCAATCCTCCAAATATCGACGTGGATCATGAGAACATTCTGGACAGCGATTCCATTCTCTCGATGACCTATCTGCCACGTTCGATCCTGATTCTGGGCGGCGGTGTGATTGCCTGCGAGTACGCTTCTACCTTTGCGTCGCTGGGTGTGAAGGTCACGCTTCTCGACAAGGCTCCGATGCCGTTGGGGTTCCTCGATTCCGAACTGGTTGACTATTTTGTAATGCAGTTGAAAGTCAATGGTGGTGAGTTCCGTGGAAACTGTCAAATTGAATCCGTCGATTGGGACGGCATCTGTTCCGTGCGAGCCAAGCTCAATACAGGCGAAGTGCTGACGGCGGATAAGGCATTCGTTGCATTGGGACGAGTTGCGAATCTCGACACTCTGCAGATTGAAAATGCCGGCTTGGTGGCTTCGGGTCGCGGTCTGCTGGAAGTCAACGAATTCTGTCAAACGAATGTGCCGCACATCTATGCCGCTGGCGACACAGTCGGTCCACCAGCACTTGCCTCAGCATCAATGGAACAAGGACGACGAGCCGCGTGTCATGCGTTGTCCGGAAAAATGCATGCTGGTCTTGGTTCGTTGCCAGCCGGAATTTACACCATTCCTGAAATCGCTACGGTCGGCCTGACCGAGCAGCAGGCGATACAGAAAGGCGGAACGCCGATGGTCGCTCGCGTGAATTTCGACCAGGTTGCCAGAGCCCACATCATGGCATCGACTTCCGGAATGCTGAAACTCGTCGCTGATGAACGTGGAGAAAAACTTCTGGGCGTTCAGATCGCAGGCGACGGAGCCACGGAACTTATTCATCTAGGCCAGATGGCGATCATCGGCAAGATGTCCGTTGATACATTTGCCAACGCGACGTTCAACTTTCCAACGATGGCCGAAGCTTATCGCATCGCGGCGTTGGAAATTCTGCACAACCGCGACTCGAGAGCTCAGCCATGTTGTTCTGAGAGACAGTTGGCGTTGAGCAACACGTAGCCGGTCAGCCTTCCAAAAGTAAACTCGCCGGAGCGCTGAGGACGAACTTAGATTTCCAGAGACGTACCACTTGCATCCGAATCTCGTTGCTGCCCGCGATGGCATCAACGATAGAGAAAAGCAGTCGGCGGCGCTGCCAGCTTGCCGAGTCCTACAGCATTCCCATCGCCCAGGCAATCAGACCACCTGCAACCAGCAGTACAACAGCACCTGTGAGAATCAGCACC
>JAYVNW010001091.1:0-2471 GCA_043758225.1 Candidatus Kuenenia sp.
TTCATTGATTGCGGGGACCGACAACACGACCGGCGTGTATAAAAACAACGGTGCCATCATTGCGAATGAGGATATTGGCACGGTGATCATTAGCGGCAGCATGATCGGAAACGACACCGCCGCAGTGTTGATTTCAGCGCGAGGAAAGTCACAGCCACCCGCTGGTTCCGATATTGCAATCGGATCGATTAGTGTTGCTGGCCGAGTCGAACGCGCACTGATCATCGCCGGTCGGGACTCCTATGGTCTAGGTCAAAACAACGCCGATGCTCAGATCACGCGTGTCACGGTCGGAGGCGACTGGATCGCGAGCAGCCTCGTCGCCGGTGCGGACACGGGCGCCGATGGACGATTCGGGACTCAGGACGATGTGAAGATGAGCGGCCCTGGTGTGAAAAACCTTCCAAACGTCTTTTCTCGCATCAGCAATCTCACGATCGGTGGCCAGGTAATTGGTTCAGACAACACAGCAGATCATTTCAGCATCGTCGCCGAAAACATCGGCGTCCTGACGATTAACGGAGCTGTCGTGCCAATCTTCCCAGGAGCCCACAACGACAACCGGCTGCTGTCTGCGGACATTGACGGTTTCTTCGGCAACGTTCGTCTTCGTGAACTGTGACCGAGAATAAATTCGCTGTAGGTGGGCTCTGCATACCAGGTTGCGAGACAACAGTGGGCTGCGCCCACCCGACTTGCGACTGCCGGTCAAATCGTCAAGCCTCCATGAGCATCCCATTAACTGTTCCCGGTAGCTGATACAACGCTCCTCTTTGTTGGGTTCAAAATCTCGTTCCATGGGGTGTTGGCCCCAAGTCAAAACACTCACAAAGTCATGTTGGGCGGAGCCTACCCTGCTCGAATCAAAACTCGGATGGACCCGGCGCGACCCTTGCCAGTGCTGACTTCAAACGCTCAAGTGCTCGCAAGTAACGGTTCGCGGCAGCGGAGGGTTTGATATCAAGCGTTGCGGCGACTTCAGAATTTGTCATTTCTTCAAAGTGGCGAAGGACCAGAATCTCATAGTCGATCGGCTCCAGTTCACCCAGCGCAGCTTCGAGGTTTTTTTTTTGTTCCTGCTGAACTGCAATGGAACTCGGAGAATCGACTTGGCCAATCAGTGCGGCAAGCAGCACGACGGATGTGGCATCCGGCTGGGGTTTGTTGACCATCGGTTCTTCACGCCGGGCGTCACGGGCTTTGGTGCCAAGACCATGTCGATGAGCGATTGCCAATCGCTGCGACGTCAGTGATCGCAGCCAGACATAGAACGGGACAACCGGATTTTCAACATACTCCGGCAACCGCTGCGTTGCATCGATGAATGCTTCCTGTATGACGTCCGATGCGTCAATCCGCCCTCGCAACTGTTGATGCATTCTTGCATCGACCATCCCACGCAACCGTGATCGCTGTGATTCCAGCAATTCGCCCCACAGCTGCGAGTCCGACAGGGCAAGCTGCAATTCTTCAAGTGAGCAGTTCACCGCCGATGACACTGAATGTTTCTCCCGGTGAAAACAGGGACTCAAGAACGGCACAACGCAAGATGAATACTGATCGACAATAATGAGGAAGGAGCAGAACGGGCCTAAGTGGGCTTTATGAACCGGGGTTCGCCTTGTAATTCTCTGGTATTCTACAGCACAGGTCTCGACCAAACCAGGCAACACGGGCTAATGCCTCCTGTCTCCAGTATCAGTATCTTCCAAAAATGCCGGCCGTAGTGATACCGGGCCATCAACTGTCCTGGTTCGTTGTTTCGCCATAAAATGCTGGGCCACCATTGTACCGGTATCCGTGGAGGTTACCCTGCACTAACGGGTATCGACCGGCAACTCGTCAAAATTGGCTTATCGGGAAAATGTAATGTTCAGCTTTTTGAAATCGGTTTGTTCATGGGTCCCGTTGGTTGTTGGGATCACCTGCGGCTGCTCAGCATCATTTCTTTCCGCACTGGACAGATCGCCGCCGACCGCAGCGTTGACGATCGACACGATCTTCGCCGACCAGCAGTTCAAGCTCGCACCTTTCACCGGCCATTGGCAGGACGACAGCGAGGGATTCGAGTTGATCCGCACGGATCCGGCAACGGGAGCATCTTCGATAGTGAAGATGGGACTCACCAGCCCTCAAGCGGAAGAGACTCTGGTCCACAGCGACTCGCTGCGACCAGCTCCAAACGACAAACCGCTCGACATCGACGCGTACGAATGGTCAGCTGATCGTTCCAAGTTGCTGATCTTTACGAACACTCGTCGAGTCTGGCGGCTTAAAACGCGAGGCGACTACTGGGTTCTGGAAATGGCCGGCAAGCGGCTGTATAAACTTGGCGGCGACGTGCCCGAAGCGACTTTGATGTTTGCAAAGTTCTCACCTGACGCGACGAAAGTCGGTTATGTCCACGAACGAAATGTATATGTTCAGAATCTGGCCGACCAGAAAATCGTCAGGCTGACGGCATCCGACGC
>JAYVNW010001092.1:0-2418 GCA_043758225.1 Candidatus Kuenenia sp.
CGAACTGGTGATTTCGATTTCGACCGCCAAATCCGGAGCCGGATCGACTGAGAAATCGATGTCCGATTTGCCGCGAAGTTCGGGCTCATGTTCTATCCACCAGCACTCGTCCGGTTCAAACCCTTTCTCCAAATCGGCACGTCGGATCGTCAAGGATCCACCCGATCGCACGGGACGCCGTTGCTGGAACAGCATCATTTCCACCAACTTGGCCAACATCGTTTTATAGAATTCGTGCGGCGAATGAGTGACCATGAATTCCAGCTTGCCTTCGTTATAGGTGACCCTCGTTCGACTGCCTTCCAGTTCATCACAGCAGCGCAGATAGAAATCCCAACTCATTCCTCCGAGCGCAAACCGTTGTTCAGATTGTACGACAGAATCGGCGACGGTGACCATCGATTGAATGCTCCGTTGACATGCAGCAATTGAATTAGCACAAGTCTTATTGTAAGCCGCGATTTCGGTGTGAGCAGCACAATCGACTTGAATTACATGACTCGACTTTAGCAAACGCCTCAAACGGGTGTCAATCGGATCTTGGGCGTAAAACCAATCGAACAGCCTCTTGACTCGTAACAAAGACATCCGCCTAACCAACAACTTCCTTGATCACGCGAGCTGGCAACACGCCCGTCAGGCGAATATCCAGCCCCTGCGAACGCACGCTCAGGCGTTCGTGATTCAGGCCGAGTTGATGCAGAAGCGTCGCGTGAATGTCGCGAACGTGGGTGGATTCTCCGACGGGACCGAAGCCGAATTCGTCGGTTTCGCCGTATGCGATGCCCGGTTTGAATCCGCCGCCAGCAAACCACATTGTGAACGCATCGATATGATGATTGCGGCCCGTGGATTCGCGAACTTCACCCATCGGTGTCCGACCGAATTCGCCGCCCCACATCACGATGGTGTCCTCCAGCAATCCGCGCTGCTCCAGATCTCGCACCAGCGCAGAACCGGGTTGATCGATTTCATTGCAGATCAATGGCAGATGCTGTTCCAGGTTTTCCGTCACGCCGCCGTGATGATCCCAGTTCGTGTGATAGAGCTGAATGAAACGCACGCCGCGTTCGACAAGTCGACGAGCCAACAGACAGTTTCGCGCGAAGCTCGATTCGTTTGGGTCTTTAATGCCGTACATAGCCAGCGTCTCCGGACTTTCGCCAGCCGTGTCCATCAATTCCGGAGCGCTCGTCTGCATCCGATAGGCCATTTCGTAGGCGTTGATGCGTGTCGAAATTTCTGCGTCGTCCGTTTCGGTAAGACGCAGCGAGTTGAGTTTGCGGACGGCGTCGAACACTTCGATTTGCTGCTCATCATCGACGCCCGCTGGATTCGTGAGATTCAAAATGGGCTCCCCCTGATTTCGCAACGGAACGCCCTGATACGTTGTCGGAAGGACGCCGCTTCCCCAAAGAATCGCTCCGCCACGCGGGCCACGTGGGCCGCTTTGAAGGACGACAAAGCCTGGCAGATTGTCGCATTCGCTGCCGAGTCCATAAGTCAGCCATGCCCCGAGACTTGGACGGCCAAACAGTCCGGTGCCGGTATTCATGAACAGCTTTGCTGGAGCATGATTGAACAGATCGGTTTTGCACGTGTGCAGAAATGTCAGCGTGTCGATGATGTTTCCGGTGTGCGGCAACAAGTCGCTGACCCATGCTCCGCGATCGCCGTGTTGATGAAACGATCGCTTTGAACCAAGCAGATTCGTCTTGTGGCTGCTGTTCATGAATGCAAATCGTTTGCCTTCGATGTAGCTTTGCGGAATCGGTTTTCCGTTGAGTTCATTCAGCATGGGCTTGTAGTCGAAGGTGTCTAACTGCGATGGACCCCCAGCCATGAACAGATAAATGACTCGCTTAGCTCGAGCAAGTAACTGCGTTGGTTTTGGCTGCAGTGGATTGCTCGATGAAGTCGCAGCATGTGCGGCAGTGTTGCCGTTTAGCAGGTCGCTGAGGGCGATGGCACCAACGCCCATACCACAGTCACGGAAAAAGTGACGGCGAGTTTGGGCGCGAAGTGCTTGATAGTGTAGATTGTTTTGCATGGTGAGATCAGTGGTAGAGGCCATGAAGGTGTGAGCGGTTCGGCGCTAGCGAGCTGTCGTTTTATTAAACGCCGGCGCGATACCGCTTATTCCCGAGTAAACGTTTCATCCAGATTCAGCAGCACGCGAGCAGCGGTGATGGGTTCAAGACCTGACAGGATTTCGAGTTCTTCTGGTTTCGGTGATCGACATGTACAGCGTTGGAACGCGACTTCGATGCCGTCACGTTGAATGATGTCCGCGAGCGCCTTGGCGAATTCGAAAAATCCTGCGTCATTCATCAGCGTCAATGCCTGAAGCGGCGTGTTGCTGCGAATGCGGCGAGTACAAGAACTCTGCCCATCCGGGGCATCAAAGACGTTCAGTTC
>JAYVNW010001093.1:0-1651 GCA_043758225.1 Candidatus Kuenenia sp.
ATCTCTGGGTGAGGTGATTCGCAGTTTGAATCGTTCTGAAGCCGGAATGACGGCAATGCCCAATGGACTTTACCTGGTATCCGTGGATTATCCGGAGGCGCTCTGTGGGGATTTATGATCGCAACTATTTTCAAGGCTCATCCGGCGGCTGGGGCTCGGGTCCGGGTAGCTGGCCTCCGGTAATCAAATCCATAGTGATGATCAATATCGGTGTATTTATTGCTCAGCTCATGATCACGCGACCTCCGACGATAGAAGAAGAAGTAACTGCGAGTCGCTGGATGTCATGGAACATTTCAGACTCTCCTGGAAATGAACGCAGCCACAGTCTCACGACTGTGGCTGCGAATTGACGGTTCTCTCATGCATGACAGCTCCAGAAAGCAAATCGTGCCACTATTGCTCCAGACTTACGACCTGACCATTGGCACAATCGTCGTTGTCAGCAAAAGATGCGTCCGAACTCTGCGATGCCGAGGGAATGTCGAACACCGGCACCGGCCGGACCTGAAAACTGACATACCTCGCTGCAGGAATCTGAGTGCTCGAAAATGTACGCGGCCCGGTGATACAACCGGCGGTCAGCGTGGCCATTATTCCGGCCAGTAATACGATGGATGGTTTTCCGATGTGTGTCATCTTTGTCGCCTCCTTCAATGTGTAAAAACTCCTTTTGATCCCACTGCTGAAGGATCACCGTGCACCAGTCATCCGTCGAGTGGATAAAATGAAAATCCCCGGAATACGAGAACGACACGTTGCGCCTGATCAGCGAATCACTTGATCAATCAGTCTGTTTTGCAGCAGGCTCGGTGAAACGGCAAATGCTGCCGAAGTGTCGAAATACGAGTTCGGGTCTTCGCCGCTGGCTCTCAGAATTGTTCGGACGGCACCTTTGATCGCTGCCAAATCGACCGCAGATTCGGAGAGTAGTGCTGCGTGCCGAGCTTCTCAGGAATTATTCGACTGCACCAGCAATCGTCCGCGGATGTTTCATCGGTCAGATGGTCATTCCATGCGATTGACATTTTGGCGTCGTAAGCCCCCATCACTAATTAAATCACGATTAGTTTTGAACATCCGTTAACAATCGGGATTCCTTACGGGATGGCACATGTGAACGTTGTGAACGAATTAAATGTGCAATTGAGTGGCTTATCTGAAAGGGAGCAGGGCTCGTCATGAATAAGAAAAAGCTGGCAAAACTGGGCTATGTAGTTGCTGCGGGGGCATCATTTCTCTTCTCAATCTCATTATGGTTTACGGGTAGTAAAGAGGAGGGGATGTTCGTAGGGCTGTGGGTGCCATCAATCCTGAGCTTCGGGACTCTTGTGCTTGGGAGCTCTCATAATGGCAAATAGCGATCTTGCGATTTTCGCCGTCGGCTGTGCAGTGTTTGCGGTGGCTCTGACATCGACATTCGTCTCTTTGATTGTCAGTGATAAATCGGACGAGTGAGTATGAGCAACTCAACCACTGGTGCAGACCCCGTAGCTCGACCGACCGCATGGACAAACGTTCTTGTTAACCTTGAGAGTTGCAACTCCGTCGAAGTTGTGGCAACTGTTGCTGTGGAAGCATTGACAAAGTTTCCACAGGCGGATCGACAGGATTTTTAAATGCCAGGACTGACTCTGCTGACAGGCGCTGC
>JAYVNW010001094.1:0-3427 GCA_043758225.1 Candidatus Kuenenia sp.
ACATCCGACAGTCTCAGGAACGGACACGCGTTACACGACACTGTAACGCGTGCCGGTTAAACTGAATATTGCTGGCTGCGGTAAGTCTCACACATTGCGTGCCGTGGCAGGGCGCATCATAGTCCGGACCAGAATAGAACGTGTCAGGCTGTCGGCATTCGTCGGCGACTCAAAATGCGAGCGAAAGATGCCACAATTCAATTGCCCATCCGCTGACTCGCTGCAAGACTTCGCCCTCGGTCGCGGTAAGGGTCTTGAATTTGAAAACATCGCGGAACATGTCGAACTCTGCCTGACATGCCAGAGTCGACTGGAACGGCTGGATCAGTCGGTAGATCCGCTCGTTGATGAGCTGCAAAAACTTTCAGCAACTACGTTCCCAAAACCAACAGAAGATGAAGAATTCTGGACTAACGCCATACTTTCCGGAAAAGCTGGATCAGAATCAAGGCGCATCGCCGCAGATGCTGGAATAGGACTGGCACGCCGGCTCCTGGAAGGTCCCGTCTACCTTGACCGCTTTGAACTTCGATCAGAGCTCGGCGTAGGCTCATTTGGTTATGTGTTTCAGGCGTGGGATCCTCGATTAGAACGCATTGTGGCCCTGAAGATCCAGCGGGCAGGCAATTTTGCCTCTGCGGAGGATATTGAACGCTTTCTCCGGGAAGCTCGAAGCGCCGCTCAACTTAAGCACCCTTCGATTGTCAGCCTTTATGAAACGGGGCAGACTGAAGAGGGAGTCTGGTATCTCGTCTGCGAGTTTATCGACGGTCATACCCTGGAGAAGCGACTAAAAGATAATGCAGAGAAACTGACTCCGTTCGAAGCCGCCTCGATTGCCTGCGAGCTTGCAGCAGCCCTGCATTACGCCCACGAGCACGGGGTCATTCATCGAGACATCAAACCGGGCAATATCATTCTTGATCAGAAAGGACGAGCGCACTTGATGGACTTCGGTCTGGCGAAACGGGATACCGGTGACCAGACAATGACGTCGGATGGCCGTATTCTGGGAACCCCGGCGTACATGTCCCCGGAACAGGCGGCTGGTGCGTCGCACAAGGTCGATGCCCGCAGCGACATCTACAGCCTTGGTGTTGTTCTCTACGAGATGATTGCGGGCGAGCGTCCATTTCGAGGTGAACGCCGCGAACTTCTGATGCAAGTGGTGGATGATGATCCTCGACCGCCCCGACGCATCCGCCCCGAGATTCCACGAGACCTGGAAATCATTTGCCTGCAGGCCATGGGCAAATCGCCTTCGCGAAGGTATCAGAGCGGTCGCGACATGGAAGCTGACCTCCGGCGTTTCCTGGAAGGCCGCCAAACGCTGGCTCGCCCCATGGGAAGCGTTGATCGGACGCTGCGCTGGTGCAAACGCTATCCGCTGGCAGTGAGCGTGTTCTTCGCTGTCATGTTTGGCTCGATCGGGGGGTTGTGGTACCTATCCAGCTTATCAGAGTTCTTTGTCCGGCAGACTGCACTGGAAAGTGCGCGGCTGGAAAACAAGATGCTGGACGAAGTGTGGCGGTTCTATAGTGAGCGGATCGAGGAGATCAATTTCAAGACTTCCGGCGTCGCTGTGACTCAGAATTACCTTGCGATTCACCCTTCGCTGCCGTTGCCCGCGACATTCTCAATTGACCTTGGAGAACGGATCAGTCGACGAAATCCGGGTATGCAAGTTCGTGTTTACGGCCGACATCCCTGGCCAGGCCGTAACAATGGTGGCCCGCAGGATGAAATGGAAAAGGCGGCCCTCGACTGGCTGGAAACTAACGCAAAATCAACCGATGAGCCGCAGCAGGAGTACACTCGTTTTATTGAAGCCGACGGTCGGCGTGAGCTGCATTATTATGCAGCCCGACACATGGAGAAAAGCTGTCTCGGCTGCCACAATGATTTGAGTCCTGCCAGCAAAAGCCCGAAGCGCGACTGGCGCGTTGGAGATGTTGTCGGCGTCCTGAAAATTGTGCGACCACTTGACCGTGAGATTGAGAATACCCAAACCGGTCTGCGCGGTGCATTCACCTTGATGGCATCGATCTCCACGTTACTCATCTGCTTCAGCATCGCCATTACAGCGATTTCGCGACGGCGGCGGGGGAATCGCCTTTGACAGAACCGTCAGAACACTCTTCAAGCGGTCGTTCCACCTCCCGCAGCCTGCTCAATGAAGCCCGCCTTGCCGATGCCGTGGCGTGGGAACGCCTGGTCAGGCTCTATACACCACTGGTCGCTTCATGGTGCCGTCGATGGCGAGTTTCTGAGCAGGATATCGTCGATGTGCTGCAGGAGGTTTTCTCGGCAGTTGCCTCTCATCTGAGCCGTTTTCGTAAAGATCGACCGAGTGATACCTTTCGCGGCTGGCTCATGGTCATTGCCCGCAGCAAGGCGATGGATTACTTTAATAGCCGGAACCGAGAACCTGCTGGAGCCGGCGGAACCGAAGCGTGTCTGCGGTTGCGGGAAATTCTGGATCCGGACGCTCATGTCAGCATGGATCTGGAAAAGTCCGATGCAGATGATGATGTGATCTTCAATGACGTCCTGCTGCGCGCACTTGATTCCATTCAACACGAATTCCACGAACGCACTTGGCAGGCGTTCTGGAAAGTCGTTGTTGAAGGACGCTCCGCAAGTGATGTCGCCGCGGACTTGTCGATGAAGCCCGGCACCGTTCGCGTTTCAAAATCCCGGGTCCTGCTTCGCCTTCGACATGAACTGGGAGATATTGGAGAATAAGGCTGCCGGCGACGTTCACTACATCGCATACAAGTCAGAAAGATTCTCGTAATCCCAAACTACGTTTTGCGGAACCTGCCGCCTTACAGGTGATAAATTCAGACTGTTCACTCGATTGTTAGACTCTTGCCACCTGCCAACTCATCGATAAAGGAAGTCTCGCGAATGAACTACTTTCGAACTGCGTCACTCATTGCGTTCCTTGCGTGTACTACCTGAGGTTCCGTGGTCACGACTTTCGATAAAGCCACTGGCCTCATGAAGAAATCATGGCCCATGAACCCGATTGAAGCAGCCATGCTGTACCTGGAATACAAAAAACGTGATCTCTCTGCCGAACTCCACATTTGTGCCAAGGGAGGACATGGTTTCGGCATGCGAAAAGACGGCAAACCGATCAACGAATGGCCTCAACGCTGTGCTGAATCGATGAAGAGCCTGGGCTTCCTCGACGCAAATTAAGATTGGGCATGCTCATGAAGTTAAATCTCCATGACAATGGTTTTGGATCGTTCATCATCCCGTCCGCCGTTGGAATGCTCCTGTTCTGCTCGGTCGCTGCCGGGCACGACGATGTCTGGGAACTTCAAAACTCCGGCGTCAACGTGAGTCTGCGAGGCGTGTCAGCGGTGAGCGATATCTGCTGCTGGGCCAGTGGTGCCAAAGGAACCGTGATCCGAAC
>JAYVNW010001095.1:0-2813 GCA_043758225.1 Candidatus Kuenenia sp.
TTATTCACCACAGTTGTCGCCTGCAGTCCGGCCAGAAAGTTCTGATCGAAGCCTTCGACCTGCCGGAACCCAATCTGATTTGTCGCCTTGTGGACGAAGCCAGCCGCATCGGTGCGATTTCAATCGTCAACATCAAAAACAACGCCGTATTGAGAAGCCTGTACCGTGGCGCGACGGAAGACAGCATGAAGCTGGCGGGGAAATTTGAAGCGGCCGTGATGAGCGAAATGGATGCCTACATCGGCGTCCGCGGGTCAGCAAATTCCAGTGAGTTCGCTGATGTCTCCGGTGATCGCATGGATCTTTATCAGCAGCACTGGTGGCAACCGGTGCATGTACAGATTCGCGTGCCTCAAACACGATGGGTTGTCCTGCGGTATCCGACTCCTTCGTTTGCTCAAGCCGCTGGCAAAAGTTGTGAGCAGTTCGAAAACTTCTACTTTGACGTCTGCACTGCAGACTACGCAAAGATGGCCAAAGACCTGAAGCCACTGAAAGCCCGCATGGAAGCCGCCGATCAGGTCCACATCACAGCACCGGGAACAGACCTGACGTTTTCGATTAAAGATATTCCCGTCATCCCGTGCGCGGGTGAATGCAATATCCCGGACGGTGAATGTTTTACGGCACCCGTCAAAGACAGTGTCAACGGCACAATTCAGTTCAACACATCTTCACGGTATCAGGGCACAGTCTTTGACGGAATTCGCTTTGAGTTGAAGGATGGCAAGATCATCAATGCGACTTGCCGTAACGCTCCTGAGCGACTCAATCAGGTCCTCGATTCCGATGAAGGCGCGCGGTATATCGGCGAATGGTCCTTTGGCACTAACAATCGCATTCTGCATCCGATGCTTGATACGCTGTTCGATGAAAAAATCGGCGGCTCGTTCCACTTTACTCCCGGCAACGCCTACGAAGAAGCCGACAACGGCAATCGCAGTCGAGTCCACTGGGATCTTGTGCTGATCCAGCGTGCGGACTATGGGGGCGGTGAAATCTCATTCGATGGGGAAGTCATTCGTCGTGATGGCTTCTTCCTGCCTGCCGACCTGCAGCCACTGAATGAAGGTCTTCCGAAGTAAAATTGAGATAGCCAAAATCGTAAGAATTCGGCAGCGCAGTGAACTTTCACCAATTGAGCTACAAACAATTCCTTTCATCCACCCGAAATCGGCGGATACAGCAACAGCACATCGCCGGCTTCAAGTCGGTGTTCCGCCACCGCAGCGTGAGCAATAGGCTTGTCGTTCACAAACAACAATATGCTGCGCTGCGTCGTCCCATTTGCCGCAATCAGTCGATCACCGAGCGCCGAGCCGAACTTAGAAGTAACCGCGTGCAATGCGTCTTCTACGCTGCTGCCATCGGGCACAATCACGGACGCCTGGCCGACGCCCGCCACGTGACGCAGTTGTGCCTCGAATTGAACCGTGATGTTCATTACATGGTCTCCACAATTTTGCCGTCACTCAGCACCAATCTTTGATCCGCCAGTGCCTCGGCATCGCTTTCACTATGAGTCACGTGCAACGTCGTCACACCGGTTGATTCTTTTACACGCCGCAGCAATGAATGCATCTCCAGACGAGTCGCTTCATCAAGCGAGCTCAGAGGTTCATCAAGCAGCAGCACGGACGGACGAAACGACAACGCTCGCCCCAGCGCCACACGCTGCGATTCACCACCGCTGAGGCCCTGTACTCGACGCTGCAGCAGTTTCGAAAGGCTAAGCACTTCTGATAACTCTGCAACCCGTTTTGCAATCTGTTTCGGTGTCGCTCGACGCAGGCGCAGGGCAAACTCCAGATGCTGTTGTACCGTCAGCGTTGGAAATAACGCCAAATCCTGCGGCACGTAACCGATCTCGCGATCACCAGGGGACCATTTTGAGACTTCCGCATTCCGAACGATGATTTGTCCTGAGCTTATCGGTTTTAGTCCGCAGATGGTTTCCAGAATCGTCGTCTTGCCCTGCCCTGTGCGGCCCATCAACACTGCATACTTGCCCGATTCGACCCGGAACGAAATCCGTTCCAAAGCGAACTTGCCGACTTTGATTTTGATATCTCGCAGTTCGATCATGCTGTTAATCTCATCCCGACAGCGCGCAGAAACAGCAGCACGACTACCGCTATCAGCACCATCAAAATTGATACGGCCACCGCAGCATCCAGATTGCCGATACTCAGTTCCAAAAACACCGACGTCGAAAGCACTTCTGTCTTCATGCGCGTTGCACCCGCGAAGACCAGAATCGGTCCAAATTCACCAAGCGCTCTGGCCCATGCAATCGTGCCCGCCGCAATCATTCCACGCCAGGCCTGAGGCAACGCGATCTGCAGAAATGCCTGGCCTCGCGTGCAACCCAGTGTGCGAGCTACATCTTCTGCCCGAGGATTGATCTGATCAAAAGTGACTCGCATGGTTCGCACGGCAAATGCGCTGGCGACTGAGAACTGAGCCAGGATAACAGCTGGCCAGCGATACGTGACAGGGAAACCAACATCGTCACGCAACCAGTTTTCCAGTTGCCAGCCATCGGCTCCACCGACCGGCAAGTGGAACAGGATGAGCAAACTCAAGCCCAGCACCAGTGGCGGCAGTACCACTGGAATATCAACCAGAGTATCAACCAGCCAGCGGCCAGGAAATTTGTATCGCGACATCAGATAGCCCAGCGGAGTCCCAACCCATAACGACATCATTGCGGCCACGGAGCACGACAAAAGCGTAAGTCGAACCGCCGCACGAATCTCCGGCTTCAGCAGTGCGTCGCGAAAATCTGCGAAGGACGTGAACATCAAATCTGC
>JAYVNW010001096.1:0-3255 GCA_043758225.1 Candidatus Kuenenia sp.
GGGATATCGTGTTCCTGAAATTCGCGAGTGATCTCACTGAATCGAGAAAGTTGCGAACCGTGAGGAGCAGCTAGTACCTTGTCAAATTCGCTTCTCAGATTTCGATACCATTGCTGCTGTTCCGCATAGAACACATGATGTTGCCAGATACCGAAACAACTCAGTCCGACGCACAGAGCAATCATCACCGCAATCCCCTGTGCAGCGACATGCCGATCCTGAAAAAGTGACCGGAAAATTCGCCATGCGACCAGCAATCCGATCCATTCAAATGTCAGATTGAGGGCCGCTCGGCGATCGCCTTCCACCTGAAAAACAACCAGCGTCGAGATCACATGCCCGACCGCAATGAGCAGTACGCCCAGATCCATCCAGTCGAATTCCGGCCACCGCGAGCCAGCGTCATCCGCATTCCACCAGCACTGCAATTCATGCAGCATTCCGAGCAGCATCCAAAGGGTGACCAGATGCAGTCCACGACCACTGACAGCTTCTTCCGTCGGCCACAGAAATCCGGCCGTCAGCAAAGCGAACGCCAGCATGGGAATCGACAAACGCATCAGCTACGACCTTTGCTTGTCCTGGAACTCATTCACAGAACGCCGTCCGACGGTTTCCAGAATTGCGATCACCGCCAACACACAAAAGATCAATGCAATCACCAGGATAGCTCCGGTCCAGTCCGGAACTTTGTAAAGCAACAATCCACCGAGTCCAGTCATCATTGTCGTCAGATGAATGGTGAGAACTGCGTGAGCTGGCTTCATCCCGAGTTCCACCAGGCGATGCGAGAAGTGACTCTTATCACCATGAAACGGACTTCGTCCCTGGCTGAGACGAATCAAAATCACCGAACAGAAGTCATACAACGGCACCGCCATCACACACAACGGAGCGAGCATCACATGTCGACTGCCCGTCCTTTCATAAAACGTTCCTGTCACCGTCAGCGTTGCCAGCAGAAAGCCAATGAGGTTACTGCCACAGTCGCCCATGAAAATACTTGCCGGTGGTCTGTTCCAAACCAGAAACCCCAACAGTGCACCTGCCAGAAACAGCATCAGAACAACCACCGACCATGCCGGCGTCTTCACCATGACGATCATTATGACGGAAAAGATCATCGACGCGATGAAGCCGATCCCCGCCGACAACGCATCCATGTTGTCCAGAAAGTTCATCGCATTCGTGAGCACAAGTATCCACAACACTGTCGCAGCGAAACCAAACCACGGTTGATCCACAAACACGGTGGCACGCACACCGGCTGCGACCACTCCGACCGCGACCGACAGTTGCAGCGCCAGTCGCAACTTCCACGATAGATTCCACCGATCGTCGGCGAGTCCCGCTAGAAACAACACGCAGGCACCGATGCCGATTGCCAAAAACTGCGATAGCCGCTCGGGCGTCTGCTGAATGGCTTCGACAACCGGATCAATCCCCGCCAGGAGTTTGGAGCCGCTCAACATGCAGGCGACCACCACGAACACAGTCGGAATCATCAAGCCCAGAAAGATGGCAATCCCTCCACCTCGCGGAGTCGGCGTCACATGGACCTTTCGATGCCCCGGCAAATCGATCAATCCCAGCACCGGAGCCAGCTTTCTGACGACCGGCGTAATCGCGCAGGACAGCACGGCAGCCATCAGAAATCCTCCGATCAGAAACTCCAGCATTGAAAACACTCTCGCAGTTGTGTGGCAATTACATCGTTGCGTCAGGCTGTACGCCAAAAAACCAACGGCCAGCCAAGTCAAAAGGCAGTGAACGCGAATTGATGCAATTTTTGAGGCAAAACACTCACGACGGCCACAAAAAAGCCAGACCAAGCGCTATTCTTTAGGTCGCAACGGGGCTTTTGTGGGACATTTGAAGTGCCACCGAGTGACCTTCGAACCCGAGGTGAATAAGCATGGTCATTGGAATTAGCCCGCTCGCAGACTTCGCCTTTAAGCTGATGTTGGGGAGCCCTTTTCATACCCGTACAAGAGCTACTCGGACTAACTTTGACTAAGCCGCAAGAGTTCACACAATACGATCAGCCTGAATTGAATGCTATCGAAGAACGTTTGCAGCAGCAACTTCGGTTCCGAAGTTAGCGGCGTCGATCGAAGCACCGCAGAGCGGATTTACTTCGTCGCCAGGCACGGTACGACACAGAATTTCAATTCAACGTCACGTATCGCCTCTGCGTTTTCGCCTCTTCTTGCCATTGTCGTCAAAGGTGGTCTTGCGTCGCAGCATGTGATGGTAGTGCTGAGCGAAGCGGTGGGCTTCGTCGCGGACATATTGTAATAGTCGCAGACTGTAGGCGTGACGGCTGAGACGTAACGGTTCAGTCTCGCCGGGGAGATAGATTTCTTCCTCACGTTTTGCCAGCGAGATCGTTGTCGGCGGCGTGATATTGAGCATCGCAAACGTTTCCATCACCGCACTCAGCTGGCCTTTGCCGCCGTCGATCAACAGCAGGTCCGGAAACGATTCACCTTCCTGAGTCAGTCTGCGAAATCGTCGCGTGATGACTTCACGCATCGATGCAAAGTCATCGACGCCTTCGACCGATTGAATCTTGTACCGCTTATAGCCCGGCTTGAATGGCATGCCGTCGATGAACTGGACAAGACTTGCGACTGTTTCACTCCCTTGCAGGTGAGCGATATCCACGCCTTCAATTCGGCGAGGAATCTCATTCAGTTTCAGCACCTTTTTCAATCCCGCCAAACCCTTTTGCGGATCGATGTAAAACACTTCCGGCTGCGCGTGACTTTCCAGATCGCCACGCTGGTTGAGACTCTTCAATGATTCGATCTCATCACGTATGCGCGCGGCCTTTTCGAATTTCAATTCCTTCGACGCCTGCAGCATGTCGGCGGCCATTTCTTTCAGCAGACTTGCTTTGCCACCATCCAGAAAGACACGCAGACGGCGAATGTCTTCACGGTAATCTTCTTTACTGATTCGCAGATTGCACGGAGCCGTACATTGATCGATGCTGGCCAGCAGGCAAGGTCGAAACCAACGCCAGCGTTCATCGTTTTCAGCGATGTCCAGGGTGCATGTACGAAAGCGAAAAATACGCTGCAAAACGGCAATCGTGCCTCGCAGTTGTCCGGCATTTGTGAACGGACCATACAATTTCACGCCTGATGTTTCGGGTTGCCGAGTAAACTCAACGCGCGGAAAATCTTCGTGAGTCGTGATCTGCAAGTATGGAAACGTCTTGTCGTCTTTCAACATCGCGTTGAAACGTGG
>JAYVNW010001097.1:0-2460 GCA_043758225.1 Candidatus Kuenenia sp.
GTGCGCGAGTTCGTGCAGCAGGACAGATTGCAGTTGTTCGCTGGACCAGTTTTTCGCGGCGAGCGGCAACATGAGTCGGGGACGAAAAATGCCCCAGACGACGGGGATGGTTTTATCGGGGTGAAGCAGCAGCGTGATGTGCTGGCCAATGTTGAGCGTGCTGCATGCGGCGGTGAAGGCAGAGTAGACATCACTCTCTGAGTGATGAAATGCGGTTTTCGCGTGGTCGGCCAGGGTCTGAGCGGCGGTGCGGATTGCCTCGGCCGAACTGTTTGATTCGTCACTCGGAGAGTGACGTCTACTTTGGCAGGACCTACTTTGGCGTTCCGTTCGCCACAGCAACACTCGCGCGATGGCGAGGCGGATGATCAGCATGGCGAAACCGACGAACCACAGTGACGTCATGACGTGCTGCCAGATCCAGATGATTGGGTTGGCTGCCGCGGCAGCAGGGATGGCTGCGGTCACTGTCGGTTCGAAGGTGGTGGCTGTTGCGACGTCGTCGATTGGTATTGACTGCAGCGCATCGTCGAATGGCAAGGCTTCCGCTGGATCAAAGTCATGGGAGGTATGGGAATCAGGGGAATTGGGAATTCGTGGTTCAACATCATAAATCCCATTCTTCCCATCACTCCCATCGCGATTCTGTTCCGACACTTCCACAACACTCACCCAATTCGGCAACGCTCTCCACTGAGGCAACATCGCTGACAAGTCCGGCATGGCCAGCAGGGCGATAATCGCCTCCAGCCACACCATGTGCCGTGTCGCCGAGGAATCGCGACGCAGAAACAAAGCAACGCCTGCCGCAAACAGCAGCAATGCTGCACCTTTGATGGCCGAATCCATCAGCATCAAACTGGAAACGCCGCTCAACGAGATCAGAAACAATAATGCTCGATTCACTTCAACGGCCCTCCGATTTGGCTTGTTCGATCAAGGCAATCAATCGTTCGCGTTCGTCATCACTGACGCTGTCCTTTCTGGAATGCAGATGCGCTGCCAGAGCTTCTTCCAGTGAACCGCTGAAGAATGTTTCCAGCACATTTTGAAACGCACTGCGTCCGGCCTTAACGCGAGCTTCGCGCGGTGAGTAGACAACTTCGCGGCCATTTTCGCGGCGTTTCAAATGCCCCTTTTCTTCAATAATATGCATCATTCGTCGCACAGCCATCGCCGTCGGCGCATCGGGGATGGCATCGACGACCTGGTTGACGGTCGCTTCACCCAGAGCGAACACGGCATCCATAATCTGTCGCTCGCGGCGACTAAGGTCCGGCGGTTTTGCCATTTATTTTCTCCTGAGATTCACAGAACTAAAGAACAGTCCCGAAATAACTTCCTGCTATATCCGGACTATTTCGAACGCTACTTTCGCGGCGCGAAAGGCGACTATTGCTGATGCTACGGAACTCAGCGTTAAATTATTAACGGTTGGCAGGGCGTTTGGTAATAGATGATCGTTAATTTTTTAACGTTCAGTCCAGAGGAACTGCGATTCGAACCAGGCGCGCATAAAGATAGAAACACGGAGACAGAAAAATAATCGCAGCGAAATTGAGACTCATTTTGCTACCAATCATCTCCTTCCCTTGGAAACGATGAACTCTAAATTGACTTCCGACGCGGGTTTTGGCAGACTCGACGCTCTAAGCGAGGACTCATAATGGCTATATGTTCAGGAATCCGTGTTGGACTTTGCGTCCGCCGAATCATGCTCGTCGCCTTCGTTGCAGCGCCGATGGCAACTTTGGTTGGAGATGAAGTTGCATCGCCGGCACAACTCGAATTCTTCGAGAGGAAAGTGCGACCGGTGCTTGCGTCACATTGCTACGAATGCCATTCAGATAAAGAGGTCAAAGGTGGATTGCGGCTTGATTCCGCTGAAGGGTGGAAGAAAGGTGGCGATTCTGGTGCCTCGATCGTACCGCACGAACTGGATTCCAGTCGGCTGATTAATGCGATTCGATACGCCAACGAAGATCTCCAGATGCCACCTGCCGGTAAGTTGAGTCCCGAGGACATTCAAACGCTGGAACAATGGGTCAAGGACGGCGCGATTGATCCTCGGGTAGAGACGGCTCAGGCAGCTCAGACTGCGGTCAAGGGGATGAGCATCGAAGACGGCCGAAAGTTCTGGTCGTTTGTTCCGGTGCAGGTGCCCCCGATTCCTCAAACGACAGCATCGACGTGGGTCAAATCACCGATTGATGCTTTTGTGCTGTCGAAGCTGGAAGCTTCAAACTTACAACCAGCGCCGTTGGCAGGTCGGCAGACTCTGATTCGTCGAGCGACATTTGATTTGACCGGACTGCCGCCATCATCTGAAGAAGTTGCTGCGTTCGTCGCTGATGATTCTTCAGATGCGTATGAGAAACTGATTAATCGATTGCTGGCGTCGCCGGACTACGGTGTGCGCTGGGGACGTCACTGGCTGGATGTCGCGCGGTACGCCGATTC
>JAYVNW010001098.1:0-3030 GCA_043758225.1 Candidatus Kuenenia sp.
GCGCAGGATGGGTTTATGTTCGAGAAGAAGTAATGAATTTGGGGACGCCATTCTGAGGCCGTCTGTGACCGAACTTCAGCACAACGGCTTTAGATCAAATGCCTTGTATGCCGTTACAAGTGCATTTGAAACGGTCTCCACAAGTTCCCGGCGAGGCACAGGCTTCTTCAATACTCTAAAAGCATCAGCCTCGCGGGCGTCGCGTTTCACTTCGTCGCTCGTGTCTGATGTGATCAAAATACAGGGGCGAGTGAAGTCCATGCGCTTCAACTCTCGCATGGTTTCAATGCCGGTCATGACGTGCATGTGCATGTCGAGCAGCACGATGTCGATTCTCTGGCGTTTGACAACATCTACGGCTTCTTCGCCGGATTCAGCTTCGTGCAGAATCAGGAAAGGACGATTTTCCAGAACTTCACGGAGCACTTGACGGAAGGCAGCGTTGTCGTCCGTAATCAGAAGTTGAAATTCCTGTCGTGTTGAAGTGACCATAATTCCTCACCTGTCCCTGATGGTTTTCCCAACGGACCGGTTCAATCCGGACCGAACTCCAGAATCACCAGACGGACTATCTTGCACTGGTCACAAAATTTCCAGTCAAATGCAATAAATTCGCGAAAGGCGAGCGGCAGGGCGTCAGCCCTCCGAGCGTTACCCTGCCCTTGTTGAACGAACGACCTGCCGCTCGCAATTATTTTTAATGTGTTGCAGAGCTCGGTTCGTCCGGCTTCTTCAGTGGTGTTTCAAAGACTTCACAATCCGGATGACTCTTCCGCCACTCCGACCAGAATGCCGCCGGCGACGTATGGCGCCACATCGCCAGGGCTTTTCCAACGTGCGAGTAGAACGTGTAATTCGTGTCGATTTCATCCTGCGGCGTTGCTTCAACGTTTGAAATCAGCCAGTCAGCCGCCTTCAGAATTTGATCCTTCGGAGGATGCAACTCGATTGGAGCGATCGACAACCACTCCAAATGATGCCCAGTCGCAATAACTCGCTTTGAAATGAGTTCAGCAGGATCTGCTTCGGCCAATGCTTCCGCACCATCCGTCCAGTTCGAGCCCCAGGAACCATCTTCCCGCTGCGATGCTGCAATCAGATCTCGGACTGAAGCAAGGTAGACCATGATTTGCTCCCGAGTTTTCCGCGTGATGAGTTTGCCGCCGTTCTGGTCATCAAGACGCACCAACAACATCAACGAATAGACGCGATGCGTTCCAAGGCACACGCCGTCGCGTTTGTGATTTCGCATCAGGCGTTCGGCAAGCATGTCGAAGGTGATCTGCCGACCTTGACCGTTGTGCCATGCTGAAAGTTTCTGATCTGCCATCCAGAGTGCGAACGACATCACGGACCATTCGGTTTCTCGTTCGTCCAATCGAAAGTCTCGCAATGCCTCGATGACAATATTCCGAACGTGCATCTCGCGAGCTGTCGTGAACACGGTGTCATCAAGTGACAAGCCGGCTTCTGTCAATGCGGCCAGAGTATGATCGTGATGTACGGAGCCCGATCGATCTTCCGCAAATCGCACATGAATACCGTCGTCGTTGGCGATCATCAGTGGATTTGCGTTCTTGCCCCACGAGTCTACGAACTTTGCCATGTCCGTCAGAAATTCCTTCATCTGCGGGCCCGAGATAATATCTGGATTTGTGAATTCGATCTCCGAGCCCCATGTCCTCAGTGCGTGTTCGACAAGATTCGGTCGCAGATGATCGCGGCTGAAGCGTGGCAGAATCTTCTTCAATACTGCCGCAAGTTCCTGGTCAGTGACCACCTCTGCGTCATTATGAAGTGACTCCACTACCGTCGCCTTTTCCGACTGCAGCGTGACGTCCAGAGGATACGGCCTGTGACGCACATGTGCGATGACTTCCTGTTGCTGAGTTCCAGGCAACAGAAACCACGACACCACAAACGCACTACCGAATGCCAGTTGAACGGACAGCCAGGTGCCGAGAGAAACTTTGGGTGATTTTTTGTTGGGTGTCATGATGAATCTATCTGAGGCCACTAGTGATGATGATCAAATCGCAGGCTTGGTCCGGCTGACGTTTAAATTTCTTTATCTCGAACAAACACGACCGCCTGCCGATCTTCGTATTTCGGCGTCCAATCAGCACTCTCGCGAATGCGTTTGGTCAATCCAGGCTGACGATCCTTGTCGACGACAGCCATGTTGATTCCATATTCGTCCATCAGGCTGCTCCAATCGCTCGGCCCGTTGATGAGACGGATGTAGTCATTCCAAACTTGCTCTGGAATTACATGCACATGCAGATTGACCATTGGTTCAAGTGACTTTGGTCCTCGATTCATCACATATCCGGCCCATTCGGCTGGGACGAACGCAATGCCACGAGGCAGAGATTCTACTGAATCCAGATAAGCCACCGTTGCCAGTGGTGTCTCCTTTGAAACCATTGTCTGAGCCGCAGGAACTCGACCGTGAACCATCTGAACGCCAAATGATGTAAACGCAAACAGAATCCATACGATTCCACCATTTACAACAGTCCAAAGGCCCGTTCGTTTCGCGGGCTGAGGATTCCTGAGCCACGCAATTGTCTTTCGCATCGCAGCAATCAAATGAGTACCGATCACGATACCAGCTATCGGAGCCCACCAGTTCAACATCCGTCCAGACCACATGGCCAGCAGCCCGGTGAGCACAAAGGCCAGCATTTCACCACAGTGCATACGACGCGGGCTAATTTTGATTGCGATGAAAGCCAGCAATGCAGCGGCCACAGCGGACTGCCCCTGAGCTGACCGCAATGTCAAAGCATCCCATTCAAACATTGAACCAATATTTGGGTTGCCAGCCACATTTAAGACTTCCGGATAGATGGCAAAGCCAGCCGGATTAAGTAAGACCGCAGCCGCACAAAGCTGCGACAATAGAATCGTGCGATGAAGTTCTCGATCCAGCAATGCGACACGCAGCGATTTCGATATGACCAGCACATCGCCGAAACGGCCTATGCCCGCCAGTCCCATCAGCATCAATCCCATTGAGAACGAGCC
>JAYVNW010001099.1:0-10717 GCA_043758225.1 Candidatus Kuenenia sp.
GCGGGTTCCCTGACCACCACAGAGAATCATCGTTTTCACAGCAGAAATACCCCGAACAATGCGTTCAACCAGAAATAGACCACCACATCAATACCATCCACGTTACATGATTTTGTGACCGGTGTCATCAAAGTGCCATAGCGTCCACAGATGTCAAAACATAACGAGAGTTCGACCACGACTACGCTCGAAAGGCTGGTGGTGAGAGAATAAAACGGCGCGAAAGTACTCACATAGGATTTCCACCTGGCGAGCAAAGCGGGGAAACCGTACTGTTGAACAGATTCTTTCGCCGCCCACAAGACGCCGTCAGCCGAAATTTATGAAATCAAAGGACGAATCGCGCCCTTCGCCGCCATCATCAGATCAGTCACCCGGTGTCGGTCGCATCACTGCCCTGATTCTGCGTCTGGCGCGCTGGGCTGGGATCGACCGAGCGGTCGCATTTGCGGTGCTGGCTCGCTTTTGGCAACTTTTCACCGGGCCAGTCACGCAGATGCTCATTATTCTGCGATTCACGCCATCGACTCAGGACTATTACTATGCATTCAACAACATGTTGGGAATGCAGGTCTTTGTCGAACTGGGTCTGCATGTTGTGCTCATTAATTTGACAAGTCGTGAGTGGGCTCGACTGTCGCTGGTGGAAGGAAAAATAACCGGCGATTCGCATTCGCTGGCAAGGTTGGTGACACTAGGGCGCATGATGCTGAGATGGTATCTGACGGTAGCCGTAGTATTCGCTATCGTGCTGACGATCATCGGTACGTTGTACTTCCTTAACATCGATCAAAGGCGTTTGGCAGAACTCGCAACAGCAGAAACAGTGCGATGGCTGGTTCCGTGGTTCTGTCTGGTGTTACTGAATGGACTTCAGCTTTCGCTGCTTCCGATGACGGCGATTTTGGAGGGCTGCCATCAGCTTGGGCCGATCAATCGAATCCGGCTTTGGCAGGGAATGATCGGAACTATTGTCGTCTGGGCTTTGGTCGACAGTGGATTGGGTCTTTGGGCTCTCGTTGGTTCCGCAGCAGTGCGGACGTTAGGCGAGCTATATCTTGTTCGCGTCCCATATCGGCATTTCTTTTCAGCGTTTCACGGACCAAAACCGGCTGGAGTTGAACTCGATTGGAAGAAGGAAGTCCTGCCACTGCAGTGGCGAATGGCTGTGCAAGGAGCGGTCGCCTGGGGTGCCAGCCAGATGCCGCTTCTCGTCATTCTGCATTATCATCCTTCGTCAGGCGAAGCAGGCCGATTGGGTATGACGTGGACGATTCTGACCGCATTTCAGTCCGCTTGCATGGCTCTGGTCGAAACACGACGACCCTTGTTCGGCAGTCTCATTGCCAAAGATGCACACTCTGAATTGGATACATCCTTCGCTCGATATACCAAACTTTCGATGCTGTTCATGTCGGTGGCCGTGATGACTTTCAGTAGCTTTATCTGGTTCGTAGGGACTCGTACGGAATGGCTGCCACGGCGAATATCGCAACATTTGTTGCCGATCATTCCGACGATTCTGCTGTCGCTGGCGTTCATCGCTTATCAGTTTGTGATGTGCCTCGGGATTTATGTGCGCGCTCATCGCGTAGATCCGTTTCTGATCGCCAGTGTCGTATCATGTCTGGTACTCGCAGTGACCGAGTTCTGGCTGGGGCGCCAATATGGCGCACTGGGGGTTTCTGCGGCGTATGTCGCTGGAGTAACGCTGGTTTTGGCACCATTTTACTTCAGGATTTATACCAGTTTTCGTGAAGAAAAGTCGGCCTCTCGTTCCGCTGGAGCGGTTTGAAGGACATCAAAAAAAGCTTATTCCCGCAGGGCTTCACCGGTTCGAAAGCCCGTTGACACATAGATCCGTCAGCAGTACGATCGGATCCAGCAAGAGTAATGGATTTGTTTTTTGAAGCTTCCGGCGGGGACGATCTGGTGAACCCTATGCACACACGACTCAAATTCATCGTCCTTGGACTCTTTCTATGCCTTCATGCCGAGCAGGCTATGGGGGAAAAAAAATCATCGGGTGTTCCACGCTTTGATGCAGCGGTGGATCGCGGAGCTGCTTTTCTTAAAGGTAAAGTCGATGTGAAAACAGCCGCCCCGGGCACCGTGGTTCTGGCTGCGTATGCGTTGTTCAAGGCCAGCGAACCGGTCGATAACCCCATCATTCAGGCTGGGCTAAAGGCCGTACTGGAGTCAGTGGGCCCGTCAGGATTTCATCCTCACAATGGATATGACCATCTCTATGAAGCTGGTCTGTACGCGATGTTCCTGGCAGACATCGATCCGGATTTGTACAAGCCACAGATTCAACAAATCGCAAATTATGTCGTGTCGGTGCAGAGGGCCGACGGATCCTGGGCGGATACACCAACCGCCGCTGCGGATGTGAGTATGTGCCAATACGCAGTTCTCGCAATCTGGGCCGCACAGCGGACTCAGTGCCAGGTTTCGCCTGAAGCACTGGACCGAGTTTCAACGTGGCTATTGACCCATCGAAACCCTGACGGCGGATGGACTTATCGGCCTGATATCGGTACCGGAACAACAGGCCCGAACTCATCGCGAAATATGACGATGGCTTCGGTAAGCAGCCTTGGTGTGACACGATTGCTGCTCTACGGACCGCAAAAGATGGACAAAAAAGAAAAACCAAAAGAGGAACTGGCATTTGGTGTGCTGGCCAAGGTTGAATTGGATGGCGCAAGCAAGGCAGGGTCAGCCTTTCCAAATTACAATCCGCAAAACTCATTTTCGACTTTAACAGCCGGAATCGATCGAGCGTTGGGGTATGAAACGGCCAACTTTAATCCAGTGAATATCAACGCTAACTTCCCGATCTATTTCTACTATTCCGCCGAACGGGCTCTGGCAGTTTCGGAAACGGAAAAAATCGCCGGACAAGAATGGTTCACGACGTACGGCGATGGTCTTCTATCGCTGC
The DNA here is from genome assembly GCA_043758225.1 of Candidatus Kuenenia sp. Lineage (GTDB taxonomy): Bacteria > Planctomycetota > Planctomycetia > Planctomycetales > Planctomycetaceae > SXXK01. The sequence goes on from JAYVNW010001099.1 coordinate 2,948, forward strand.
AAAAACAGGATGGATCCTGGAACGAAACTTACTCCGGCGAGGTTATCGGAACGAGTTTCGCAATGCTTTATTTTATGAGATCGACTGACCAGATTCTCAAGAAGATGTACGGGCTTGGACTGCAGCTGGCAGATCGTGGTAATCCGTTTGGTGATAAGAAAAAGAAGGAACCAACGGAACTGGATCGACTGATCGAAGACATTTCAAAAATGGACATACCGGACATTGATGAGTCATCCGGCGAGGTCGCGGATGAAATCGTGCGGAGTGTCCTTGCAGTCGACGATCCAGAAACACTTGTCGGCCAGGAAGAGAAGCTGAAAAGTCTTATGAAACACCCGAACGCCAAAGTTCGCAGCGCAGCCGTATGGGCGCTAGGCCGCTCGGGAGATTTCAAACTGGTTCCTTTGATGCTCGACGGAATTCGCGACAACAGCATCGATGTCAATATCGAAGCCATTCAGGCTTTACGATTCATTGCCCGCAAACCGCAGGGATTTGGTGAGACACTCTCGCCATTTGCATCGATCGGTGGTGCCGATCAGATTGCGAAAGCTTCTCCGGAAGAACGACTGAAATTGGCGACACCCTGGCGAGATAAGGCTTTGAGAGACTGGTCCAACTGGTATTTCGGTGTTCGGCCATTCGAAGACCGTGGCGGCATAGAAGAATTACAGTTAGCCGTTCCGGTACGTGGATCAACAGTAGAAGGTACTGGTTCGCAAAAATAGAGACGATGAAAGGATTCAACGCGTGATCATCGAGGCCATTATCGCAAGGCTGTAAATTACTCACCTGGATTCCGAAGGAACTGTTTCAGCCCAATCAATCCACGAGAGCAGGCAGCCAGAAATCGCGGGGCGTCTGGATGATTTCCTGCGACGATGAACATTCGCAACAGTCGGAGAGGATACCGTCGCATCAACCACGCAAATTGCAGAACGCGACTGAAGCCGCCGATGCTGTTTCTATTCCAGAGCAAGTCACCTAATTCGCTCCCTCGATTCGACAACTGATAAACATAATACGGCTTCAGTATCCTGTACGCGATGCCGTTCTGTTCGAAGATTCTAAGCAGCAACGTGAAGTGAATCAGGCTGTTGAGCGCTCGATAGCGCGCCCAACTATATTCGCTGTGCGGCATTTCATAGATCATGATTGTCGGTGACGCTAAGGCTGCCGCAGGACGACCTGGCATCGTGCTGGCAATGATGTACCCAGAAGGATAAGTCGTCCGGACCGACGTAAATGGTTCGTCGTGGCACGCTGACGGAAAGTGTTTTTTCCACAAGCTTCGTCTGATCACCACAGAATACGAGGCAGTAAAATCAGCACAAGGGCCCTCAAGCAAATCGTCAAAGGTCACGACACCTGCAGTTTTGAAACGCCGCAAAGTTTTCTGAGTGACCGCTGGAACACCACCCGCGGCAGATGCCGCAGCAGGTCGTTCACTTCGAGGAAGATAGCCGACGTTCAGTGCAAGCAAGTCGGGTGCATCCGGCAGTTTCAGTGACTTCAGGATTCTCGCGACGGCACCTATGCATACTGCATCGTCGTCTCCAATCAGCAGCACGAATTCGCCACCAGCCAATTCTGATGCGCACTGGGTAATATTAGCGATGATGCCGATGTTCACGTCATTTCGAAACACCTTGACGGGAAATTGAGCGGCAAATCTTGCGATAACTTCAGAGGTATGATCGGAAGAAGCGTTATCGGAAATCACACATTCCACCTCGCTTTGACAATCCGTTAATTGAGGCAATACGGTGGCCAGGCAAAGCTCGAGCAGTTCCGCTCGATTGAATGTGGGAATGCAAATTGACAACAGTGGAACGTCGGTGGACATCGTGATTTGCGAGCTCCTATTTCAAGCTCAAAGGCATCGCGTCACGAAAGTCAGTGGAACCAGCATACCGTAGTTTCCGGATCGCCTTGTCGATGCTGTAGTCCAGATTCAGCCCGAGGAATTTGATCCTGGCGCCGTTGAGCAGCGGTGCCTCTTTCTTGCCGAGAAGTCGCCATGTCGTCTCCATCGCTTTGGCCAGGAACATCGCAACGGGTAAGGGCACTATCTTCGACGGCTTCGAGATTCCTGCGGCGTCGCAGACCGTTTCAATAAACTCGCGCTTCGTCACAGCCCTGGGGTCGCGGATGTTGAACACTTCTCCCACCACGTCGTCGCGTTCAACAGCCAGCCAAATGGCTTCGCACAGATTGCCAACGTAGGTGTTGTTCATGAGCTTCTCTGGCGAGCCAAGATACGCAAACTTGCCGGATCGTAAGCGCTCGGTCAGCTTTGGCAGGACAGTGCGATCACGCGGACCGTAGATGAAACCCGGTCGCAGGACCACGGCTGGCAACTTGCGATCGCGGATGTAGTCGCAGACCAGTAGTTCCGATTCGACTTTGGTGAGCGTATAGCCGTCGATTCCTGTAGTACTCGGTGCAGTCGCTTCATCGGTGCCGTAGTGGTCTTTGCCTTCATAGACGCCCAGAGAACTGATCTGAATCCATCGCCTCAACGAACCTGCGGCCAATGCAGCGTCCATCAAAGCCTGAGTCCCTGTGACGTTAATGCGTCGATATTCCTCTGTTCGTCCCCAATCGCCGACTTTTGCCGCGCAATGGATCACGATTGATGCTCCGGCACACGCAGCCTGCAGAGTCGCGGGCTGATCGAGATCGCCGTGAATCAGTTCAATGTTCAGTCCACGCAGAAAGCTCACATCAGCCGTCGGTCGCACCAGCGCGCGCACTCGGTAACCTCGCTGTGCAGCCTGTTCGGCGACATGGCTACCGACCAGCCCAGTGGCCCCGGTGACTAAAATGAGATCGTCGGAAGTTAGTTGCACGAAAGGTTGCTCGGAGAGAGTGGTGTCGTTCGATTCCGACTCAAAAGTAGCCATCACGCTCCGCGTGATGAGCCCCGGTCAGGAATGTTCGAATTGTGTACCGTTTGTCAATCAACTACGCATTAGCAAAGTGAGGAAGAGAAGCCACCCTGTTCGGTTCGCAATGCCTGAGCTTAGAGGCTCGTCACGGCGGAGCGTGACGGCTACGTTAGCAAATTCGTGTGCAACCAAACATGACGGCGAGTGTGAAAATCGGTTATTTTGCTTCTCACTCATTCGCACTTCCAGCCACGGTGGTTCGATGGCGAACGTGCAGCATCACTGGTATCGAAGTAATACCATCGACATTCGTTTTCAAATGAAACAAGCGGCTGGTTTCGGGAACCCAATCAGCGGTCGTGATGAAGAATTCGCGATCGTTCTGACCGCTCAGCAGCATCAGCCCGTTGAGGCCAATGTTATCGACAAATACGCCGTGAGGCATGTTGCGTCCGGAGTCTTCTTTGCCGAATTCGACCAAGCCATCATGTTCGCTGCGTTCGACCTTGATGAACGCTCGCACCGTTTCGCCAGCCCACACGGTTAGCTCCGCGGTCTGCTCATTGGTACCAGCAGCGTGTTGCTCTGCCGACAGAATATGCACCACGACTTTTGGTTTTTCTCCGACCGTCATCGTCTTCACGCCGCCAGCTTCATGAGAAACTTCGCGCCCAGCGATCTCTGCCTTTGCAGTAAAGCGAATGAGTTTGACTGCGTCTTCGGCTGGCGCGACAGCGTCGTTGGCGGCAATGAGTGTACCGAAGGCTTGAAGTTGCTCGTTCTGAATCTCGATCGGCCCCGAGAATGAAAATCCGGCCGGCAGGTTTTCGGCAATGATCTGGATTGGACCATCGTAGCCGTCCAGACGAGTTGCTTTGAAACTTAACTCGTGGCCTACGCCTCGGAACAGTTTCACATCTGTACCACCAACTTCAATCGAAAAATCCGGCTGCGGAGTTCGCACCATCATCTGATATTTGAAATCAGCCCCCTGGAATTCACGAGAATCGCGAATTCGCAGCAGGTAAGCGCCGTCAGCTGGGGGATCAAACATCAGCCGCGAATCGCTGCCCCATTGCCGCAACGGATCATCGTCATTTTCGAAGTAGATCGGAAACTCCGGCAAGCCGGTTGCTGTCAGAACTTCATCCGGACGATGAGCTTCCACGATAAACGCAGGAGCCTGCAGCGCATGCGAAGTCGGCGTCGTACTGAAGTAGGTGAAACGATTTCCAATACCCGGATAGACCTTATAGCCGGAGTCCGGGCCGCGTGGATACAGCCACAATTTTACGACTTCGCCGTCGGAATACAGGTATTGATTCAGCTCCATTTCCTGCCAGTTGAACATGCGAAAGTCGTCGCTGGTGTCGGAGTCCTTACCGCGAAACGTGAAGTAAGAATCACGCACGGCCTGCAATCGAGCCTGAAGCACGGGTTTGCCGTCGAGATGCACGATGTCGACGAATGCGTCTAACGGCGATTTATCTCGAGAAGCCTTGACCTCAACCATCAGCGGCTTGCCCTTTTCTGCATGGAATCGAAAGACATCCTGATCAGGGGTTGTTGTTTCGTTGAAGATGGTTCCGCTGATTGTCACCGGGGTTGAAATGGCTTGTGGATTCATGAGTTCATTTGGTTCTGCCTCAGCGAAAGCGACGTATTCAACTTTTGTGGCGGGTTCCGCAGGAGCGGCGATTGCAGTAGCCACCGACGCAGGTTCAGCAGGAGGGATCGCAGGTACAGGCACTCGTCGCAGCGAACCGCTGGAAGTCATCACGACGAGTTCGCTGGCATCCGGTGTAAAGGCGAAGCAAGTGGCTCGGTCGGCAGCGAAATCCAGAGCATCGATTTCGTGAACTCGGGCAGCATCCCAAATCTTTAAAATACCTTTGTCTTCCGCCGTCGCCAGGAAGCGTCCATCATTCGAAATCGTAAGAGAAGTGATGACACCTTCATGTGCGAATCGTGAGATAATGAGCGGGTTGATGATCTGAGATGTGCGTGAAACGACATTCCATTTTCGAATACGATTGTCTGCACCCGTTGCATAAACAGCATTTCCGTCGGGGCTAAATCGAACTGAATACTGCTCGGCCTGAGGCTGACTGAGCGTATCGAATCGTTCACCGGTCGCCACGTGCCAGATTTTGACTGTACCATCCGCACTCGCGCTCGCCAAAAGGGTTCCATCCTGACTGAACTGCAGGCTAAAGATCGCGCCATTATGTCCGTTCAAAACACGCACGAATTCGCCTGAAATGGCATCATGCAGAATAATGCGTCGATCATAGCCAGCAGTCGCGACGAGTTGCTCATCCGGAGACCAGACCGCCGCATACGCCACATCATAGTGGCCAGCGAACTCCTGCACGACCTGTTGTTTTGCTAAATCAATCACGACCGCACGTCCGGACAAACCGGTGACGCCGGTCGCCAAAAGAACTCGTTCGCCATCTGCAGAAAATACGACATCGTTCACCTTGCCATCTTCCACGACGATCTTCTGCGTCGTGTCGTTCGTGGCAGCGGAACCTATTTCCAGGGCTTTGTATTTGCCCATCGCAAGTAGCGATCCATCGCGAGAAATGGCCATTGACAATGCGGGGTTTCTGACGGATTCTGCGGAAACTTTCACATCCGGAAGAGCAGCCATCACTGCCGCGCGGCTGTCGAAGGTGGCACCTTCTTTTAGCCACGTCTGAATCGCTTTGAGGTCCTCTGAGGACAGCTGAGGCTGATCGGCTGGTGGCATCTGATCGGCAGCCCTGGATGTCAGAACCTGCCAGAGCCTGGATTCCTCGGGGTGTTGAGCATCGAGAACCGCTCCGTTTTCGCTACCACGCAAAATATCGTCAGCAGCCTGGAGCGACAATTTTTGTTCAGCATCAATGCGATTGTGACAGCCAAGACAATAGGTCTGCAGCACCGGCGCGATCTGACGTCGATAAGAAATCTTTTCTTCAGCCCGCAGGCCACACCATTGAAGCAACACGGTCGATAGGCAGACAACAAATCTAAAGCGGGTAGTCTGGATAGGCATTAGATTAATCCTACAATTTGCGAACAATTAAAGTTGGCAAGCACGAGAACATGCGAAGAATTACAGGAATGAGTCATTGAAATCAACAGACCCGAGTAATACTACACATTCTAATAATCTGTCGTTTCGGGAGCCCGGGCAAACGGTATTGATCCAGAATCGGCCGGTACGAATTTTGGTTTAGAGGACGAATAGTTATGGCGAAACGAGCGAGTGCGAGCAAGAGTGGAGTAATTGTCGCACAGGAAATCAAAGCGTTAATTTTAGCGAACAACAACATCAAAGGCCCGGATGTCATGGCCGCATTGCGAGAGAAGTTTCCGAAAGAGACTTTTAACGACAAAAGCTGTCAGGTTACTTATGCGAATATCCGGAAGAATCTTGGCCTTTCCCGCACGCTGAAGAGAAAACCTGTCGCAGCAGGCCGCTCAGCAACTGGAGCGCGTCAGATAGGAGTGGCAGCGTTAGAAAGTTCTGTTGATATGAGTCTCCTGCATGCGGCAAAAGTGTTGTTGCAACATTGTAACGGTGATGTCACTGTCGCGGTCAATGCATTGAAGCAGATCGCCTCGTTGCAAATGAGTTGATTGGGAACATCATGGCCAAGCGCGAACCCGTCGAGACAGCAGCAAAGCCGACAACGCAGAAATCGAACGCGGCGCGAAGAAAGACTCCGCATTCAATCGGAAGTTACTTGATCCAGCGACTTCAGGAAGTCGGTGTTCGAGACATTTTCGGAATCCCAGGCGATTTCGTTTTGAAGTTCTATGGCATGCTGGAAGACAGCCCGATTCGTGTTGTCGGTACAACGAACGAAGCATGTGCCGGTTATGCGGCGGATGGATATGCACGCATCAACGGTGTCGGAGCGGTCTGTGTCACATACTGCGTTGGTGGACTCAGTCTTTGCAACTCAGTTGCCGGAGCTTACGCAGAAAAGAGTCCAGTGATCGTTATCAGCGGTTCGCCAGGGATGAATGAGCGAATCGCCGATCCGTTGTTGCATCATCGCGTCAAAGACTTCAACACGCAGCGCGAAGTGTTCGAAAAGATCACGGTCGCGTCGGCGTCGCTCGAAGATGAACTCACCGCGTTTCGGGAAATCGATCGCTGTATTGATGCCTGCCTGCGGTACAAACGCCCCGTGTTTCTTGAGATCCCTCGGGATAAAGTGCTGGCCTGTCCGAGTCACGTGCATTCGCCCGTCCGAATTAATCTCAGGAGCGACGAATTGGCACTGCAGGAAGCACTTCACGAAACACTGACACATCTGGCCGGTGCAGCAAAGCCCGTCATTGTCGCCGGGATAGAACTTCACAGATTTGGACTTCAGGATCAGGTGTTGCAATTTGCGGAGCGTAACAACATCCCCATCTGCGCCACATTGCTGGGGAAATCCGTGATCAGTGAACGCCATCCGCTCTATCTTGGCGTCTACGAAGGCGCGATGGGACGGGAAGAGGTTCGCTGCTATGTTGAAGAGAGCGACTGCGTCATCCTGCTGGGTGCGTTCATGAGCGACGTCAACATGGGCGGCTTTACAGCTCGACTGGACCCTGCGAAATGCATTTCAGCGACTAGCGAAAAGTTACGAATTCGCCATCATCATTTCCACGACGTCGTCTTCTCCGATTTCATGAATGCATTGGCGAGCTCGAAAGTGAAGGGTAAGCGGCCCGCGCCGAAAGTCACGCAGCCAAAGATTCTTCCATGGAAGGCCGCAGCCACAACGACAATCACGATGAAGCGTCTGTTTCAGAAGATCAACACGGTATTGGATGAAAATGTCGTCGTTGTTTCTGATACCGGGGATTCACTGTTCGCTGCCGCCGA
>JAYVNW010001100.1:0-3227 GCA_043758225.1 Candidatus Kuenenia sp.
GACAATGAAACCTCGATCGCTTATCTTAATCGTCCTCATCGTGTTGCTACCGACGGGTTTGCTGGCATGGTTCGGTGTCCGTATGGCCCGCGATGAGAAGACTGTCACGGAACAGCGTTTTCGCAGCGTGATGGAGCAGCGACTGCAGGACGTCAATCGCGTTATCGCTCGTCGATTCTCTGAAACTGAACGCCAGCTTCAAGAGATCACGGCCATTGATGACTTTTCGGTTTCTCAACTTCGTGAATGCGTCCGTTCTACGCCGGAAGTTACGCAGCTCTTCGTGCTGTCGTCGAACGGGGAGTTGGTTTATCCAAATCCTTCGACGCCATTAAACGGCACGGAACAGAGTTTCCTGCGGCAGACATCGAAGATGTTTACCGATCGCGATCTGCAAAATGCTGTAACATTGGCAGAAGCGAAGGCAGGTGCCGAGGACTCTGTGCCGCCGGCGAAACGGGTGCCGCTGGATGAAAGTCGTGGATTTTCTTCGCGGACTGTTCAATCGCCAGCGATTGCAGCTTCTGGAGAACCGCAGCGAGATGGACCTGCGGAAATGGCTGCGTCTATCGGTGATCCAGCTATCACCACTGAAAACACTGCTCAATCTACCGAGCTGCAGTCACAAGCGCTGAGCACGATCGGTTTTCAGTCGACCAGCGGTTGGTTCGTATGGTACTGGGATCGAGGCTTGAATCTTGTCTTTTGGCAACGACGTCCCTCGGGACATTTGGTGGGTGCGTCGCTTGACCGATCTCGATGGATCGCGGACATCATTGAAGTGCTTCCGGAATTCGATTCTGCCTCATCTCCCACAACTCAACTGGCAACTTCTTTTCGAGTCGTCAACGCTGCTTCAGAAACAGTGTATGACTGGGGTCCTGAGATTTCCGATTCAGCTGTACCTTTCAGCGAAATCCCAGTGACTGCCCCATTAGCATCATGGCGACTGCAGTGTTTTGTGGACGCCAATCAGCTCACCGCAGGCACTGGCCGCAACGCTGTCATGACCCTGGTGACCGGACTTTCGGCTTTCACCCTGACGTTGGTCGTTCTGGCATGGCTCTTGTACCGCGACTATTCACGCGACATCAGAGAAGCATCGCAGCAAGTGAGCTTCGTGAATCAAGTATCACATGAACTTAAGACCCCACTGACAAATATACGCATGTACGCAGAACTGCTCGAACGAGACCTTGATCAAGCCGAGCCGGAAGTGACCGCGAAACCTCGAGAGCGATTATCAGTGATCGCTTCTGAAGCACAGCGGTTGAGTCGTCTGATTGGGAACGTACTGACTTTCGCTCGCCAGTCACGCAAGACGCTGAAGCCTCACCCGTGTGCCACAAATGTTGCGATGCTTGTGCAGCAGATTGTGGAGCGTTTTACACCGTCCCTGACGGAGCATGGCATCGTGCCAGGCGTTGAAATTATTTCCTCGTTGGATTCGAGGGCGGAAAGTCTTTTGAAAGTCGATCCGGATTTCATTGAGCAGATTCTGGGCAATCTGATCAACAACGTCGAACGATATGCTGCCGAAGGCAAGTCACTGCATGTGCGATGTGAAACCACATCGGATCGCGTGACGATTGACGTCATCGACCGAGGATGTGGAATCGCAACTGAGCATCGTTCCGAAGTCTTTCGTCCATTCACAAGACTGAACAATGATTTGCGAGCTTCCACCGGGACTGGCATCGGACTCTCGATCGCCCGTGATCTTGCTCGTCTTCACCACGGCGATGTCCGCTTGCTGGATGCCGCTCAAGGCTGTTGGTTTCGCGTTGAACTCGGAACGTTCGTGGCATAGTTTGACTGTGCCAGATTCAGAGTTTGAAGGATCGGCATTGATGGTGCTCACGCGCGGCTTCACTGTAACCGAGACGCAACACGTTTCTGCGACGACAAAAAAAGGGAGACTCTCGTCCCCCTTTGGTGTTCATTCAAATTCAGGTCAGTGGCTGGACTTAGTGGCCAGCAACGGCAGCGATACCTTCCAGAAATCCCTGCAGCTGGCGGCTGCGAACCGGGTGTTGAAGTTTTCGCACAGCCTTTGCTTCAATCTGGCGAACGCGTTCACGGGTCACCTTGAAGATACGGCCGACTTCTTCCAATGTGTATGTGTAACCGTCGCCCAGACCATATCGCAGCTTAATGATTTCGCGTTCGCGGTATGTTAGAGTCTTCAGGACGGTATCGATCTTATCCTTCAGCATTTCAGACGCCGCATTGCTCACCGGACTATCTGTGCTGCGGTCTTCGAGGAAGTCTCCGAACGCACTGTCGTCGCTTTCGCCAATCGGCTTGTCGAGACTGATTGGCTGACGAGAAATTCGCATCACGCGACGAGCTTCATCCATCGGGATGCCGGCAAGTTCTGCCATTTCTTCGACGGTTGGTTCGCGTCCAATATCCTGGAGCAGTGTTCTCGCAGCAGCACGCAGGCGTGTCATCGTTTCAATCATGTGCACTGGTACACGGATTGTGCGGGCCTGATCCGCAATAGCACGCGTGATTGCCTGGCGAATCCACCATGTCGCATACGTTGAAAACTTGTATCCGCGGCGGTATTCGTATTTATCAACCGCTCGCATCAGACCGGTGTTGCCTTCCTGGATCAGGTCCAGGAACGTCATGCCACGATTGCGGTACTTCTTCGCGATAGACACCACAAGTCGCAGGTTTCCGCCGGACAAATCCCGCATTGCCTTATCATATTCTGCATGACGCTGCTGGATGGTGAGCATCTGAGCCGCCATGGATTCCGGCGTCTCTTTTGTCAGTTCCATCAGATCTTCAAGTTCTTTCTGCAGGCAGATTCGTTCATCCTGAGCTGATGACAGATTGCGCAGGCTGTTGATCTGCTCATGCAGTTCGGTCATTCGATTTGAAATCTGCTCCAGACGTTTCATACACGGCTGGAGACGCTGCGTTCGCAGACTCAATTCTTCAAGCAGTGTCACGCAGCGACGACGACGTTCTGTCAAGCGTTGCTGAATTTCTACACGAGCGGTTGTCGACAGATCTTTCGTCTTCAACGTGGCATAGTCCTGCAAATCGCGTTGACGGATGCTTGCTATCGTCGCCAAATTGATCGGCATGCGGCCAAGGATCTGCTCCTTTTCCAGACTTTCCGTCATGGAGACTTTGATTGTGCGGTCAAACGGCAGTTCACTGCGATACACTTTGATCAATGTTTCATGGCAGAAATTCAGTGCAAACTCGCT
>JAYVNW010001101.1:0-2451 GCA_043758225.1 Candidatus Kuenenia sp.
GCTGCGATCGTGCCAATTTTCGCAGGAGGTCGTCCTGTCAGGAGTGCGTAGAGAGTCGCTCCAAGCTGATAAATGTCGGAGCGATGATCAAGCGGATAACCGCTGCTCAGTTGTTCGGGGGACATGTAACTGGCATCACTGACAACGTCCCCGGCTGTCGTCATTCGATCTGTTTCCATCGTGCTGATGGCACGGGCGAGAATCAGATCGTTGAGCAGAGCGACTCCATCGGACTTTCAAATCAAAGTATTTGAGGGGCGAATATTTCGATGAATGATGTCATTCGTTTCAGCAAACTGCAGCGCCGCACAGAGATCGATAGCAATCCCCAGGACCTTTTCAGGCGGCAGCATGCCGACAATTCCGATTTGACGAATCAGCTCAACCGCCGAAATGCCTTCGATGTATTCTGAAGCCGTATCCATCGCACCTTCGTCGAGAGGCAGCAAAAGCTTGTAGCGGCCGAATGATCGAGTACGGAATTCTGACGATGTATCTGATGAACCGCCACCCGGTTTCACAGTCTCTCGGACATTGGATGCCATCGACTGTGGCATGGGTCGCGGCTGCACAGTCTCAGCGACTGCGACGCCTGCAACGCCACCCATCATCGCTTCCCCCTGAAAATACGAACTTAACCCGTCAGCCAGGTCCGGGTATGCCTGCAGAAGTGCCTCCTCACTGACCGGCTGGCCAGCGTCTTTGCGTTTCAGATATTCCGCAAGGATCGCGTTGAGTCGGTTAGCTCGATTTGGATCTGCAGGCGGTTGGGATTGTGCCATAATCATTCACCTTTTTGATTCACCGTGTTCGGATTCATCGGCACTTTGACTCATCAACTTTCGAAGACTGCTGAGGCCACGTTTTAGTAATCCGGCGACTGCGGTCTCACTTCGCCCTATGTGTTCTACAATTTCTGAGCCAGCCAATGAAAGCATCGACGTCTCCTTCAAACTTTGGAAAGGCACGAAACGCAGACCACCATGTCAATTGCACGATATCGGACGCTCCGACACGTCCACGGACTTCTGCCAAATCCTTTTGAGCATCCGCGCTAAGCATCGGTCGAAACTGTTCAATCAACTCACCCAGAGCGTCGTCATCCCCCTGAGTCGCGGATTGGAGTAACGATTCTGACTGACGTTCGTCTGACATAATGTTCGCCCTAAGAGAGAATCGCGATCCTGCAGAAACTCGGTCGCAGATTTCGTCAGAAATTTGAAAACAATCCGTCGTTTGTAATTTTGGACCGTTCAAAGTCGCCTTTCGCTCCGCGAAAGTAGCGAATCGCATTGTGCGGGATGTGGTCTCGCTACTTTCGCGGAGCGAAAGGCGACTATGGGACACTTATTAATCGAGAGATCCAAATGGACTTTCTGCAATTCTTCGCGACCGCTCGCCGAAAAGATCACATCAAACGCGATTACGAAATACCAACTCTTTGAATCGTCTGCACGTCTGATAGAATCTGGATTCAATAAGGAGTTACGAATGCCATTGAGAGATCATTTTCGCCCGCCAATCTGGACCAAATCTTCGTGGGAAGGTTTCCACGGGATGTGGCCAGCCACGCTTGTCCAGCGACTCGTCAAGCATCTGCCCGAAGAGTTTACTGCTGAACCCAGAGTCCACCTCGGGGCCATGTTTGAAATCGATGTCTGCGCCTACGAGAATGACGAACCTAAACGGCCGTTTGTTTCTGACGATTCTGGCGGAGTTGCGACAGCCGTTTGGACCGCACCTGCTCCCACAGCGACCGCTGAACTGGAACTGGCCGATCAGTATGAATACGAAGTCCTCGTGTACGATCAGAGTCGAGGCCGTCAGTTGGTCGCCGCCGTGGAAATCGTCAGTCCGGCTAACAAGGACCGACCTGAAAATCGTCGCGCCTTCGTTTCGAAGTGCGCAGCTTTGCTGCAGAAGCGTGTGTGTGTGTCGATCGTCGATCTGGTGACAACTCGACATTTCAATCTGTATGCGGAATTGATGGAACTAGCTGGTCAGCCAGACCCTGCTTTTGAACTGACAACTCCAAATACTTATGCAGTGACATGCCGCGGTCGGAAAGTTGCCGGTCGCTCGCGGTTCGAAGTTTGGGCGTATCCGCTGGTCATTGGGAAAACACTGCCTACGCTTCCGCTCTGGCTCTCTGACGATCTGTGTGTCCCGCTGGAACTTGAATTGAGCTACGATGACACGTGCAAAGTGTTACGGCTTCCTGAGTAAGAATTTGTGTGTCTAACCACCCATGCAGACGTTTCTTCGTCTATCGTGCGAGCGGGGTTCGAGCGGCTTGCTATAAGGCCGTCGATAGTCTGGCGAGTGTCCCCTTCCCCGCAAATAATTTTCAATTCTGAAAAATGTTCCACGGTGAGGGGAGGGTGAGGGTCAGCCCTGTGAAGGTGTGTAAAACGTTAAAAAGCCTGGTCTTTCGCATTTTGAGCAAAGGAG
>JAYVNW010001102.1:0-1556 GCA_043758225.1 Candidatus Kuenenia sp.
GTGATGTATCCTGTGCTCATCGATGGATTGATGCTTAATCCAGATCACCACGACCTACGGCTCATTGCCGCTGAATGCAGTCGATTTCTGTCCAGCGAGTTTTCAAAACTTCCGAAAACTTCAACTCGCTACGAGATCCTGCAGATTCCAAACGATCGCGGTTGGGATGTGAAGAAAAAACTCGTCTGGCTGGGCACGAATTCGTATTTGTTTCGCTGCATGTTCAAAGATTATATGGCCGAACAAGGTGTCGCAGTCGCAGACATTTCTAATACGGACGATTTCATCTGCATGCAATGGACGCAATGGTCTGGTATGGCAGCGATCGACGTATTGGCGCGTGTGCTTGATTTATCACCAGGCGATTTCGCGGATCTGACCAGTTGGTATGAGCGGCACGCCGCCTACTACAAAATCGTTTCGCCGGGTCGAGCAGTCATTCAGTCGTTGAATCTTGTGAATGACCAAATCTATTCAATCCGAATGGATCAGGAGAATCCGTTTGTGAAAGGAATGATATTGTTTGCAAGTCTGATTCTCTGGCGCGGCGAATGGTATTGGTCTGGAGAACAGAGATCATTTGACAATTCAGACGCAGTGAATTTGCCAGACATGAGGCAGATGATGATACGTAAGAGTTCCAAAATTGTCTGCCGCTACGACCTTGTATACAGGGAACAGGTCTTTCAGCGAATGGCAGTCGTTCATGCGGACTCGCTTGCCTACTACGGCGGCGATTTGGTTTCATTTCCCGATGGATTGGCGATGGCGTCGGCCTTTGAGATGGAATTGCAGCATCAATGGAATTCGAAACCCCAGGAACAGGTTCAGGATGTCATTCTGAAGCATGGACTTGAAGATGGTCGTCCAAAAATGAACCTCCCACGTGAGATCACCGATCATTCCGACGGGGTTGGTGTGTTTCTGAATCCTGCGGAAGGCAGGGAAATAATGATACACTTTACGCCTCTGCTTTCGGCGCTGAAGCAAACGGACGGCGTTTTATCTGAGGATGAAGAGCGGTCTGTTCGTGGATTTCTGACCAGTAACATCAGTCCCGCGTTTGTGCAACGTGTGCTGACTGAATACGGTGAACAGGTTGTTCGTCAGGTCTTCATTCTCAAAGGCGAAGTGCCGCCGTACTGGCTCGACTATTTTCTGCGACGCTATAAGGGAAAGTACTTCCGACGGCGTTATCCAGCACTCTCGTTGATTTAGCAGCGAATGATCGCGCCTGCGATTTGGCTATCCAAACAGATCTATAATCGGTTTACCAGTCGTTAGGGACTGGGAAATACCGCTCGCGTCCTGCGGATTGTTGATCGGGATGTCTAGTGCGTGGTAGATGGTCGCCGCCAGTTCTTCTGGACGAACCGGATTATGTGTCGGATGCTCGCCGTATTTGTTGGATTTGCCATACACGCTTCCGCCCTTGATACCAGCTCCGGCAATGATCGACGAGAAACACTGAGGCCAGTGCTGTCGTCCGGGAGGGTCCTGTTTCATGAGGTACGGTGTACGACCGAACTCGCCCGTCACAACGACAAGCGTGTTGT
>JAYVNW010001103.1:0-3379 GCA_043758225.1 Candidatus Kuenenia sp.
GTCGAATTGTATGTTTCGTCGGCAGTATCCATCGTACCGTTGTAGGCGTCTGCGGCATTCTGAGACTTCGTGTCATACTCGGCATTGGCTGTGGCTACAGCCCCGTCGTACACGTCGGATGCCGTATCCATCGTGTCGTTGTAGACGCCGTTTGCGGCATCCATCGTTGTACCATATGCGGTTCCAGCATTGGCGTATGCCGTGGTCAGGACAGAGTTTGCCGCATTGACTTGGCTGTCATATTCATTCCAAGCGGATTGCTCAATTGAATTGTAGGCCGCGTCGGCGTTGAGCATATCCGTATCATAGTCGTATGCTGCAAGCTGCGATTGCAGGTTGTACGCGGAATCGGCGGTCGCTACTGAATTCTGATAGGTTTCATATGGGGTCGCAGTAGCAGCACTCGCGGCTCGAATGCTTCAACAATTGCTGGTGCTCCGGTGCCCCATCTTTGTCCAGCCGATCTCCGCCGAGATGAAGGGAAGACCGTTGTGCTAACTGCAGTCAGAAACTCGCGAACCAGTGGGCTGGACATTGAAGTTCTTTCAGGTTGATTGCGTGTTCATTTATTAGTGGAGGTTAGTGGGACCACCCTCGGTTTATGGATTCTGCCTATCCCGATATCGAAGTGTCAATACTGATGGGCGAACCAATTGTTCACATGGACGAAAATTTCGTGCCGTGGCTTCAACGATAGAAGTTCACAAATCGTTGAATTACTTCGTCGTGCCCATCAATTCACGCACGGCCTTGCCGATGTCAGGTTGTCGCATGAGCGACTCGCCCACAAGCACCGCTCCAACGCCGTCGGATCGAAGTCGCTGAATATCAGCGTTGGTGCTGATGCCGCTTTCGCTGACGAGTAACACGTCATCAGGAATCTGCTGCTTCACTCTGAAAGTGTGTTCCAGCGATGTCACAAATGTTCGCAGATCGCGGTTGTTGATGCCGAGCAGTTTCGCTCCGGTGGCCAGCACGCGAGGAACGTTTTCGATGTCGTACAATTCAATCAACGCATCCATGCCGAGGCTATGTGCGTAGCCGTATAAATCGTGAAGCTGAGCGTCATCAAGGCATTCGGCGATCAGCAACACGCAGTCGGCACCGGCGACGCGAGCTTCGGCAATTTGATAACGGTCGATGATGAATTCTTTTCGCATGACCGGAATTCGCACGATCTGACGAATATCACGCAGATTGTCCAGATGTCCCTGGAAGAAGTGTTCATCCGTCAGCACGCTCAGGCAATTCGCGCCGGCAACTTCGTACTGTCTGGCAATCGTGACCGGATCGAAATCCGCGCGGATCAGTCCCGCAGAGGGCGACGCCTTTTTCACTTCCGCGATCAGACCTGGGCGGTCGGCAGCCTGCAATGCCGCCAGGAAACCACGCACCGGCGGTGCTGAAGGAATTTTTGCTTCCAGGGACGCAAAGGTCACGCGATCGCGCGCACCGTCAATTTCCCGGTGCTTCTGGGCAAGGATTTCATCAAGAATGGTCGACAAGTGGCACTCTCCGCGTTCTGATACTCAGCGGGATGGTATTGTGACCACGGCCACCAGTCGAGGCTTTGCATGGAATTGCTGAACGATCGTCCTGACTTTTTCAATGCTGAGTCCAATAATACCTTCCGTCCGAAACGCTGCCTTCTTTGAAATCGACGTATGATGTCACTTCTGAATCCTATACTTGCTCAGGCAGCTGCAACAGAAGACGTGACGGTTGGCGGAGTCATTTCGGCTCTGATGTTCATCGTGACAGCGATTGGCAGTATGGCGATGATTGTTGCCTGGGTGATGCGCTACAGTCAGACCGGCCACGCACTGCCCGTAGCGCAGCGCGGCGTGTTGCGAGTTCCTTGGGGACTGACGCTGTTCGCGGTTGTCTTGTCAATTCTGTTTATGATCCTGGTGCTGGCGTCGTCACTGGTGGATGAAGTGCCGGTGGCAAATAACCTCACCGCCGGGGGGCCAGCCGCGGAAGTGGAATTAGAAAGTGCAGCGAAGACAGAAACTGACACTACTCAAAAAGAGGATGCGAAGACGACAAAGAAGCCTGCCATCAGTCCAGAGAAGATGCAGGAAGCGCTGATTCAAACGGTCGCCATGGACCTGGTGATGTTGCTGGCCTTTGGTGGCATTGTCATGGCGGCCAGTAAATCAGGGCGAGTCCATCTGATTGGATCAGGAGCAGCCCAGTCATGGCCTGTCAACCGACAGATGGCAGTGTTTGCAGATCAACCTGGCCCGCTTAACTCAACAAACGCCTACGGTTCGCAGTGGCCGGATCTTGATGATGCATCCACAATTCCACAGATACCGGGCTACGATATTCTTGGCGAACGAAAAACGTCGAATGCTGTCCGCAATCCGAATGACACGCACGAAACGCCTGCTTTGGCTTTGGTACCACCGGCGGTACACAACCCATACGCCGTGGGATTTCAGGATGAACGCTTTGCATCGAATTCGGATATTCTTGATGTCGGTCCAGAGGACATTCTGGAGCCCGATGAACCATTTTCCTTTAATCGTGAGCTGCGATTTGCCACGGAAGTCTTTCTAGCGGCATACCTCCCGACGACGGCGTTGCGGCTTTTGATCGTGTTAATCTCAATTGGCATTTCAGGTGAAACTCCAAAGTCTCATCCTTTTCTGGAAATGCTTGACCAGGGAATCGGCATTCCGATGATCGCAATGATCCTCTTAATGGCTGTCTTCGTTGCGCCGATTGTAGAGGAGCTTCAATTTCGCGTTGTAGCGCTGGGCGGCATTGCACAGCTCGGCTGGCCCAAAGCGGCGCTTGTTGTTTCTTCGATCCTGTTCGCGTTCGCTCATGGATTTCCCGATTCGATTGCATTGATCCCATTGGCCTTTGCGCTGGGATATACATATCTTCGCCGTCGCAGCTATGTGACTGTTATGCTGGTACATTTTTTGTTCAATGCATTCAACATGATTCTTGCGCTGGCAGCGTTATTGTGATCCATTAGGTGGGTTCCGGCTCGCCTGAATTGCACCAAATTCAGACGAATCCAAAGGCGATCCACATCGGTTGCGAGTGTTCATGCGGTGACATTTCCGTGAAATAATCAGACAAATATCGCCATTTCGAAGATCTGATTGATCGTCCGTCGATACAAAAGTAGACTGATGGCGTGGATTTTGTCTGAGAGGCGCACAATTGGAGTGCTGCAGGAGTCTGAAATGTCGAATCAGCCCGTTTCCGTCACTTTGCTGAATCAAGTTCAAAACCGACTTCGTGCGGCTAGTTTTGCTCGAGCACTCCATTGGTGGACACTGGGGGGATTCGTCCTGGCCTGTGTGGCTGTGCTTACCGTTCGACTTCTTGGCTTGCTGCCGGAAAGCCGTCAGTCGAT
>JAYVNW010001104.1:0-6169 GCA_043758225.1 Candidatus Kuenenia sp.
GAGAAATCGGCAGCCTCAGAAGGTTCGTTGGTGGAATTTATTGACAAGCAGGTTCGCCAGGGCTGGACTGATAATGAAATTGAACCGACTGCTCCAGCGACGGACGAAGAGTGGGTTCGGCGAATTTATTTGGATATCTGCGGCCGAATTCCGACTCTGGAAGAAGTCAAATCCTTCAACGAAGACAAAAGCCCACGAAAACGCTTTACTCTGATTGAAGCGTTGTTGGCCGACGAAGACTACGTCAGAAATTTTACGACGATCTGGACCAATAATAGTATTGGACGAGGCACACCGAGACGCGTGAGCCGTAAAGGCATGGAAAAATTCTATCGGGAGGCCTTTGCAAAGGATCGTCCATGGAATGAAATCGTCGTCGATATCGTAACGGCGTCAGGTCATTACGAAGAAAATGGTGCGGTGAATTACACTCTGGCTCAGATGCAGAATCAGGACGAAGGCGTCCAGCTGACCGCCATGACGACTCGCCTGTTTCTTGGTCTGCAGGTTCAGTGTACTCAGTGCCATAACCATCCATTTAACAAGTGGCAGCAGGATCAGTTCTGGGAATACAACAGCTTCTTCCGTCAGGTCGAAAAGAAGGATCATCGAAAACTCGATCCAAACACTGGCCGAATGGTGGATGACTACTCTGAAGTTGTGACGAAAGACTTCTCTGGTCCGGTGTATTATGAAAAACGCAGTGGCGTCATGCAGGTTGCATATCCGCGTTATGAAGGAATCGAAGTTGATCCAGGCAACGATACAGACAGACGAGACGAATTCGCGAAACTTCTGACACGATCAATTGATGGACAGGCTCCTCATATTGCTCAGGCGATGATAAACCGCATGTGGAGCCACTTCTTCGGCTACGGTTTCACTCGTCCGGTCGATGATATGGGGCCGCACAATCCAGCGAGCCATCCGGAATTGCTGGATCGCCTGTCACATGAATTTGTCGACAGCGGCTACGATCTTAAGCAATTGATACGAACGATTTGTGCGACTGAAGCGTATTCACTTGGGAGCCAATTCAACGACAAGAATAAGTCTGACGATCCAGCGGCTGGCGAAATGCCTCTCTTCAGCCACATGTATCTGAAATCGATGCAGGCCGAACAATTGTATGATTCGTTGATCGTGGCCAGCAATGCTCATCAGTCCGGGCGTGGTGGCTGGAGTGCTCAGGAAGAACAACGCCAGAAGTGGATGCAGCAGTTCATCGTGGCATATGAGAACGATGAAAATGACGAATCGACAACCTTCAACGGCACGATTCCTCAGGCACTGATGATGATGAACAGTGAACTGATCGAAAAGGCCTGCAGCATCGAACGAGGTAGTTTCCTGTTTGAATCCATGAGCAAGCCGGGCACAGAGCCGCAGAAGATTCAGGAATTGTATTTGGCAGCTCTCAGCCGTCGCCCAACGCGATCGGAACTGAGCAAAGTTTCGAAGATGCTGAGTGACAACAAATACCGTGGTCAGCCTTTGAGTGCTTATCAGGATCTATTCTGGGCTCTGTTGAATTCGAATGAGTTCGTATTTATTCACTGATCTGTCTTAATTGAATTCCAGGTTGATTCAAATCGGCACCCCGCCGGCAGCGATAATTTTTGCGTCCATAAACTCACCGACAACTTCAGCAGGAGAAATCTCAATGTCACTTTGGAATAACTATGGCATGAATCGCCGTCACTTTATGCAGCACATGGCTACGGCTGCTGCAACGGTTCCAGCGATCAACTTCCTGTCTCATGTCCAGGCAAATGCTGACGTGGTCAAGGCAAAGCAGAAAGCGTGCATCCTGATGTGGATGGGGGGCGGGCCTCCAACGATCGATATTTGGGACCTGAAACCAGAATCGAAGAACGGCGGCGAGTTCAAGCCAATCGATACGGCGGCTTCTGGTGTTCAGATTTCTGAGCACATGCCTGAAACGGCAAAAATGTTTCAGGATCTGTCGATCGTGCGTTCCATGAGCACCCGCGAGGCCGACCACGGTCGCGGACGTTACTATATGCAGACTTCTTATGTGCCCAACCCGACGGTTGTGCATCCAACGTTCGGTTCTGTTGTAAGCTACGAATTGGGTCGGAACCGTAAGGCTCTGGAAATTCCAGCCTTTGTATCTGTGGATGGTGGTGCAGGTCAGGCTGGCTTCCTTGGCATGACTTACGCTCCGTTCTCTGTGGATAATACGGGCAGGATTCGTAATTCACCTTCAGAAGAAGGCAAGAATCGTCTGAACGGACGACTGACGATGCTGGAAGAAATTGAAACGAGCTTTATGGCTTCTCGCCGTGGTGAACTGCCAAAGGCTCACAAGGACATTTACGCCAACGCTGTCAACCTGATGACTTCGAAACAGATGGCAGCATTTGATCCTGCCAAGGCTGATCCAACCCTTGGGTTGGAAGTGGAATCAGAAGCCACGAAAGAAGCCTACGGAAAAAATGGGTTTGGTCAGGGCCTGTTGATGGCTCGTCGTCTCGTTCAGGTTGGAGTTCCTTTCGTGGAAGTGAACTTGGGCGGATGGGACCTTCATACCGATGTGTTTAATACTCTGAAAAACCAGCGTTTGCCAGTTCTTGACAAAGGCATTGCGGCAATTACTGCGGACCTGAAACAGCGTGGCATGCTGGATAATACCGTTCTCGTCTGGATGGGCGAATTTGGTCGTACGCCCCGCATCAACCAGGACGTCGGTCGCGATCACTGGGCTGCTTCATGGAGCGTCATGATGGGCGGAGGCGGCCTGAAGAACGGTCAGGCAGTAGGTGCCACCGACAAGGACGGATTGCAAATTGCCGAAGGCAGCAAGGCGTATTTGCCTGGCGATATCTGGGCAACCGTGGCTTTGGCGATGGGTATTCCTGTGAATACTGTGCATACCTCGAAACGCGGCCGTCCGATGAAACTGGCAAATGGCGGAACACCAATTCAGGAATTGATTGGTTGATTTCGCTTACGATGAAAAGAATTGTGGAGAGAGTTTAATGTTGGAAGCCCGGGCTATTGCAGTCCGGGCTTCCTTTCTCTAAACACCAAATAATGCCGCCTGTAACCACTGCTGCGCGACCTTTCATGCCGGATGCATCCCCACAATCTTCAGCGACTTCTTCAGGGAATCAATCGGCTCCCAGTGAAGATTTTGTGCGGCTGTTCACGCAATCTCAACGACCACTTTATCTATTCATACTCCCCCTTGTTCATACAACTGCAGACGCTGATGAAGTGCTTCAGGAAACAAACGTCGTCATGCTCAGCAAATGGACACAATTTCAACCGGGAACCAACTTTTTGGCCTGGTGCCGCGCAATTGCCAGATTGGAAGTCTTTCGATTTCGCAGATCACGTCACCATCGAATGTTTCTGCTCGGCGATGATGTTGCAGGGCTGCTTGCTGATGAAATGGAAGAGCAAATATCAGACCTGGAGCAGCGTCGAGATGCTCTGACGCAATGTATTGGCAAGTTGCGAGCGCAGGACCAGGAACTCATTCGCCGCCGTTATTCAAATGGCACAACAGGGGACCACGTCGCTCAGCAACTCGGCCGCCCGGCCAATTCCGTCTACCAGTCTCTTGGGCGAATTCGTCGCGTCCTGTTGGAATGCATTCGGCGACGCATGTCAGTGGGTGGTGTCCAATGAGCAGCTCACAGGATCATTTCATTACGCTTTGCAATCTTTGGTGCGAAGAACAACTGTCTTCAGATCAGCTGATTGAGCTGCAGGTACTTTTGCGTTCCGATCGCGCTATGCGAGCGACGTTCGTGGAATTCGTACAACTGCATGGGCAACTCGCATGGGACGCAGGGATTGGTGTCGGGTCGCAACTCGTAATCGACTCCGCTGAACCGCCGACAGTGGCTTCGGGTGGCGCACCGTCCGGCGTCCGGTCCGTTCGACAAAGCTCGCGATTCAGCCCGCGAATGGTGGCTGTGGCAGCCGGTTGTCTTGTTTTGGCCAGCATCGCGGCCATTAACTTTCGCGGCACGAACGCACTGCAGATGGTCAGTAACGGTGTCAAGCAGCACGTAAATCCGAATTCCGATACAACCACTCATCAACCGCAGGATCTATTACCTGCCAGCAACCACGGCAATGCCTCGCATGAATTCCCACGCGACCATTTGAAGCCGCTTGAATTGAACGGAATGCGTCCGAGCACTGTCTCGCCTGAAGTTCCCGTAAATCCGTCAGCTGCGAATGACACTCTCGTTGCAACTCCCGGTGATGTTCCCTCAGGCAATGACGACGCGACGATCATCGCAGCAATTGACGGCCTAATTACTGCTGGTTGGTCCGAAAATGGCGTCATTCCGGCAAGCACCGCAGACGACCACGAATGGGTTCGGCGTTGCTACCTGACATTTACCGGCCGAATCCCGACTGTAAATGAAGCATCGTCGTTTGTGGTTCGTCAGTCACCTCGAAAACGAGCGGAACTTGTAGACTCCCTTCTTGACGACCAAAGATTCGCTGAGAACCTCTCCGTAACATGGTCAAATCTGCTCATTGGCCGCAGCAATGCCCGCGGTGTGAATCAGGATGCCTTGTTTGACTTCCTGTTGAAACAGTTCTCCGTAAACCGGCCGTGGATGGAAACTGTCGGTGACCTCATCGCTGCAGAAGGTCGCAATGATCAGAACGGGGCGACAAATTTCCTGTTGGCGCATCTCAACAATCAAGCCACTCCCGCGACAGCCGTCACGGCTCGTCTGTTTCTTGGACAGCAGGTTCAGTGCACACAGTGTCATGACCATCCATTTGCCAAAGATAGACATCAGGATGAATTCTGGTCTCTGAATGCTTTCTTTAAGCAAGCAGAACGCCAAACGCTCATGGTCAAAAACGGCGACGGAAAGCGTCAACCCGTTTGGATTCTGAAAGACTCCGAAAAATCACCTGGAATGACATTTTACGACACTTTGAGAGGCCAGCAAAAAGCAGTTCTGCCAGAATTCGATGGCCACGCCATGTCCGCCGCCGATGCCGGTTCACGCCGATCTGAACTTGTGCGATTATTGGCTGGTGACAGCCATCAATTGGTCGCTCAGGCCATGGTTAATCGTACATGGTCACAAGTATTCGGGTACGGATTTACGAATCCAATCGATGATCTTGGTCCACATAATCCCGTAAGTCACCCGGAGCTCATGAAGCTGCTGACAAAGTCGTTTGTAAACTCAAATTACGATGTTCGCCGGTTAATGCGGTGGTTAACGTTGTCTCAGACATTCCAGCTGTCGAGTGAACAGGACGAACGGTCAATTGCAGCCGATGATCCTCGGGAAGGCGGCACGCCTTTGTTTTCACGCGCATATCCGCGTTCAATGGCTCCGGAACAGGTTTACGATTCGATCCGAATTGCGATTCGCTCCGCAGCCGATCAACCGATTGATTCATCGATCGGCAGCCAGCATCGCAGAGAATGGGTTGAGCAGTTTGTGCAATCGTATGGGACCGATGAAAACGACGAGCAGTTGGCATTCGACGGCAATATTTCCCAGGCCATGCTGCTGATGAATGGCGAAGATATTCAGACCGCCATTCCACTGACTGCAGCAGAGGTCACGAAGTCAGCGCAAGAAGGCTCAAATGGTGTCACAAAATCTCTGGAACGCATTGCGATGGCAACACTCAACCGTGAACCGTCTGAAGGTGAAGAAAAAGTTTTCCGCAATCGATATCGCGCCCTTAGTCGTTCGCTGCCGGCTGACCAGGCAATTCGCACGGCCACAGAAGACATGCTCTGGGCCTATTTGAACAGCAGCGAATTCACCTCGGTCCACTAGCCCGAACTTGAACCACCATTGACGCAAAAGTCCGCAGCAGGAGGCAGTGTTTTTCAGTAAAAATGGTTCAAAACATCCTTGGGAAAAATGCCAGTCTCTGGCTACGCGTGAGTTGAAAGCAGATCGAAGACGCGGCGTTGCAAAGTGGTGGATTTCTTCCCCGTGTAGAAACTGGACGACACATCAAACAGGATCATTGTGCCAACTTTGAGATGCGTTTTTGCGAGCTTGTTTTCGATGCGCGTCTGTCGATCGAGCAGCCAGTCCATGGCGTCGTAGAGTTCATGCAAATCGACTTCGCCCAGCTGCAGTTCCTGCGCGAGAGTATTCTGCGCTGTCGCCGGCTTCATACCTGTTGAACAACT
>JAYVNW010001105.1:0-2404 GCA_043758225.1 Candidatus Kuenenia sp.
ACAGTGCCGGCTGGAATCAAACGCGGCTCAGCGAATTCATAACGCAACTGCCAGTTGAAATCGTACTTCGGGACATCCAGCAGAACTTCCGACGTGCCGTCCGGAAATGTGGCCTCGTACCGAAACGATTTGCCTCGCAGATGCATATGAGGTGTCAAACTCAACAACCTGATATCCTCCTCAAAGCGTTCTGACGCCTCGACTGGAAACGCCGCTTGACGAGGCTTGATGCGAAATTTCGAATTCACAGCTTCCAGTCCGACGACCTCGTGCTTTACCTCGGATGCATCAATGAACTTGAGTCCGATGCTGCTGATGTCCGTTTGTTCTGTGCCATTGGGTGTGTAGTGCATTTCGAAGATGATCTGTGTCCCGGCTGGAACTTTCATCGCAGCACCGTCAGCAAAAACGAGTGGTGACGTGCCTGGTGCATATCCGATCAACATTTTCCCAAGGCTGATGTCTTTCTGTCCGGGAATCATCAGGAACGCGATAATGTGATGGACGACAGCCGGGTTGCCGGGCCGCGCTTCCGCAGCGACAACGTATTTGTCTTCGGTAAATTTCGGATCGACTCTCAGATACTGATAATCAACAACTCCGGTCGCCGGAACTGTGAACGGCGCACCCCGGACCGGGATCACCAGGTCTGGCTTCGGCATTCTCCATCCGGTTACGAATTGCGGTGGTACTGGAAGATCGGCGGAATCACCTTCCGGGCATCCATTGCCGATCCATTCCTGAATGAGTTTCTTTTCTTCGGCTGAAAGACGGGCATCGTTTTTGAAGTGACCGAATTCCGGATTCGCATTCCATGGCGGCATGCGTTCTTCCTGGACAACCTCCGCGATTGTTGCCTCCCAGCCCACGGTATCTGCATAGCTGGTCAGCGGGAACGGAGCGATCTCACCAGGTCGATGGCATTCTCTGCAGCGACTGTTGAAAATCGGCGCGATGTGCCTGGAATACGTAATGTCGCCGTGCGGTTCGATTTTGCGGTGACGTCCAATCAGACATCCCACGGCCGCGCTTGTGGAAGTTTTTGGTGATCGTCCCGCCAGTAGCGCGTCAAGAGCCGTCGCTGCAAATTCCTCCTGCGGTTTTTCTCGAACGATGCCGATGTCATATTGATCATCAATTCGGCCGTGATAGGCGACAGACCGTGAATCATCCAGAATGACGATTTCCGGGGTTCGGGTGGCCTTCACTAAATCTGCAAGCTGCTGCTGGCTATCGATCAGAATCGGAAAAGTGAGGCCTGCTTTGTTTCGGTAGGCCACGATTTCCGTCAGGCTGTCCTGGACGTTCGAGCAGACTGCAATGAATCGTACACTCTTGTCAGAGTAGCGAGCCGAAAGTTCCTGCAACCGTGGCCCATACAATTTCGCCAGCGGGCATTCGGTCCCGACAAACGCTATCGCGATAATCGGCGAAGTCTCCAGTTGCTTCAGGTCGAAAGTTTTCCCAAAACAATCCGGCAGGCTCAATGCTGTGAAGTCGTGCTTGAGATTTTTTTCCGTGGCATCCAAAGATGGCAGGATGTCATCAAATGCCACAACTGACGAACCTGCTACAGCAGACAGCAACAATCCGAGAATAGCACAACGCACAGGAATCATGTTTTGGATACCTATAAGCTCTTGAAATACAATAGTTCCGATCATAATACCAAATTGCTTGATTCGACGACAGATGTTTCGACGTTGCTTGAGCAGGTAGTTCGTGGGATGGTATCCGCACGATCGACTTCGGCAACAGATTCAGCGGGAACTCTGCGACCAGCAAGAGCTCAACCGCCTGCACGAACCTATCCCCGGCAACGTTCCGTGCCCATGGAGGAATCGAAAAACGGCATTGCAATTCGGAGCTGTCGCGCAAAACTACCCGAAAGGACTTGCCTGGGACAGGCGTCAGATGGCAGAGAATCAAAAGTCGAGTTGAGCACGAACGCCAAACAAGTCAGTTTGCGCGGTAGGAAACAACGCCGTGTTGGACACTGCGTGAACGTAGTTGAAGACCATTTTGGTGTATGGATTCCAGTACCAGTTTACCCCCGCCGTATAGTCCATGAGTGTTCCACCCTTGATTGTAGAATCGTTCAGATCGAGATAAGACCAGCGACCGGCAACTTCCCATGCTCCGTGCCCGACATGACAAGTCTTGCCGTCGTATCCAAGATTTGATTTTGGAATGATGCGGTCAATCGTGCCGGTCTTTCGATCATACGGACGATGCTCCCCAGTCAGGAAATAACCGGTCTGGGCATACACACCGGGAAGAACGGCGTTTGAACCTCCGTTTTGACCAACCAGATTGACCATCGCTTCTGATTGTATACTGAGTGGCCCCTGAACCCACAACAATTCACTTCCAAGAACATTGTAGTGCGACACTTTCAGATCTC
>JAYVNW010001106.1:0-2790 GCA_043758225.1 Candidatus Kuenenia sp.
CTCATCCCGAGCCCGTTGTTTGCGAGCGGGCGTGTGGCGACAGACCAGAATTCGTACAGAACCTGTGGAACGACTGTCAGTTCGTGTCCTTGCTGCCGCAGAATGTCGATCGCATTCACACTGCTTTGATAGTGGACGTGGCCCGGTGCGGTTGAACGGAGCAGCACATTTGTATCAATCAGAATTCGCATCAGTCGTATATGCTTTCGCGGCTGTCATCTAAATTAACGTTGCGAGTCTGATGCCCCTGAAGCCACAGTTGAAAATCCAGCTTCCATTGGTCGTATGGGATGTCATTCGCTGACGGCTCGTCAGCAGCATCCAGGTCATGCACGACATGAAGCAGAAATGTCTTGACATCGGTACCGGCAGCAGCAGCACGCCGCTCAAGTTCGGCAGTTTCTTGTGCAGAAAGTGAGAGAGTTAGATTCATTGCACATGGTGCCTTCAAAATATGATCGATTTAAGATCAGTGTAGATCAACCATGCAATTCTCGTCAAAGGCGAACTTCCGACAATCACACCGTATGGGTATCTCTCGATGCGAACTCGATACTTTCATGCGAAGACCGGCCCGAAGTAACGACAATCGGCAATTATTTATTCACGCTCAATTCGAACAAACACAGACTCTACGCTTGCGCCGATTGGTAGCCGCACCTTGAAGATTTCGTCGTTTCCATCCACGGAAACGACTAACTCAGCCGGGCCTGCCGCCAGATCGACAGGGTGTCGCAAGATAGCTCTTGTTGGGCTGATCTTATGCAATGGAAACACGATTTGGTCAATTCGAAGCGACAGTTCAACGTCGGCGGAATAAGATCCATTTTGCGTTTTTGACATGCCGATTCCTCCGAATGAGCCCTCGTGATAAGCAAGTAACGCAGGGCCGTGATGCAGGATACCAAAGACGATGCTCGAATGGCAACAACAAGCAGCAGACCGCGTCGAGACGTATGCATTGCTGAACAATCGAAGATTGAACCCTAAATTGCGATTCGGCTGGGGCTATGACGGTATCGTGCTTGGTACAACAATTGGATCTGCGATAAAAGGCTTTGGATTTGAGCGATTATTTCAGCGAGAACGCGATGTTTACCTTCGGCTCGCTGAATTCGATGTTGATGAAATCATGGGTTTTAGTGTTCCGCGTTTGCTGGCATACGACGACGCCCTGCTGTGCATCGAAATGGAAGTCGTCTCGCCTCCGTTTGTGCTGGACTTTGCCGGTGCTTACCTCGACCAGCGGCCCGATTATCCGGATGAGGTGATCGAAGAATGGCAGGCGGATAAGCTGGAGCAGTTCGGCGAAGAACGCTGGCCGATTGTCCAGAACATCATGGCTCATTTCGCCAGGATGGGGATCTATCTGGCAGATGTGAAGCCGGGGAATATCACGTTTGCGGAATCGGATTGAGAAACATCAGGATGCAAATGCATCGGCTGAATTGTGATAGCAGGCCGTCATCGCCGAAAGCTCCTGGCGGATTTGATCAATGAGCTCCGGTGGTTCGATGGCGATGGCGTTCGTTCCGAAGCTGAGAATCCACTTCATGACTGCGGATAACTCTGTGACCTGCAGATGCATACGAACGGAACCATCGACTTGTGGTATAAACTTCTGGCTTTCATGCCAGTGAGCTTCCTGAACATATCGCGCGGCGTCGCGATTGAAATGGATCACGACCAAATATTCCTCATCGCCGCCTCCGTGAAAGACTCCGAATGCACGTTGTTGCCACTCTTCCAGACTGAAGTTTTCAGGAACGGCATACTTCAGATCGGAACCGATTTCGGCGTCTTCAATTCGATCAATCTTGTAGTTGCGGATTTCCTGACGTCGGGCAGACCATGCGATCAAATACAAACTGCCGTTGTGCCAGATGAGTCCCTGAGGTCCCAACTCCTGTTCGACGGGTTCCGTTGACTGCATTGACTGATATACGATCAGGACGCGGCGTTTGTCTTCCATGGCCTGAATGATCGTGTCGATGATCTGGCCGCGTTTTGAATAGTCGCTGCTGCCGAAACCAGTGATCCGAATCATGCGGTGCAGCTTATCGCAGAACCGAAATGCGTTTTCACCCAGTGCTCCCCGCACCTTTTGATAGATCTTCTGGTGGCCTTCCCAGAACGGAGTCCCCGCAAGTGGCTCTAGAAACCTGCGGCTCATGACGACTGCGATGAGATCAGCGTAGTTGAACTGAAGCTGTTCGGAAAACGGCGTCATTTTCCACCGTTTCACACCTCGATCAACCACAATTTCCTGAATGTCGAAACCGGCCGTTTTTAGAACAGCGACGTCGCGTCGAATGCAGCGATCGGAAACTTCAAACTGCGACGCCAAATCTGTGAGCCGTATCCCAATTCGGGAATCTGCCAGCAGTTGAAGAAGTTTCCACTGCCGAAGGAGTTGTGGTGATTCGCTCATGAAGGACCTTGTGATCGGCGTTTTGTTTCGTGCAAAGCTAAACCCAAAACACCGTAGCGTAGGTTCCATTTTGCTGGTACAGAATCCGGTACAGAATGTATTGCAATCTGATGTAAAACAACACACAATGTCGAAAATGCGGTTGCTGAAGGCAACGCGATCATGTGACGCAAGTGCTGAATAATTGGCTACTTAGAGAGAGTCTCCCGTTTCACTTCAAACACAGAACGTCGGTCTTCGGAACCGAAGGTTGGAGGTTCGAGCCCTCCCGGGTGCATTACTCTAAAGTGCTTTCAGCAAAGACTTTAGCTTCACGAGCTCTGCAGCGGAAAGCTGCTGAGCTCCTTCTGTTCCCCCCA
>JAYVNW010001107.1:0-2235 GCA_043758225.1 Candidatus Kuenenia sp.
CCTGATTCGTCAGGAAAACGAGTCATCGTGACCAGACCTCCTTCGGCACCAAATGCAAGGTCTCCCGTCTTGCTGACGGCAAGGCACTCCAGATCACGATTTGTGGGGAAAACGCCAACCTCAGAGAGATCAGGAAGAGACCAGATGCGGACGTTCTTTTCGTTTCCGCAGGTCGCCAGTTGACTTCCATCCGGAGACCAAACAATCTGAAACACCTGTCGTTGATGAGCTTGAAATCGGCGGAGCGGTTTTCCTGTTTCGGAATCCCAGAAGGCAATTGTCCCATCGTCACCGGCGGATGCCAGGATTTTCCCATCGGGCGAAGACGCAAGGCCGTTCACCTCGCCTTGTTCGGCACTCATTGAAACCACCACCCGGCCGTCTGATTCTTCCAGAATTCGGATGACCCCGTCTTCGCCACAGCAGGCCAGCCTTGCTGTTCCGTTGATCCGGCACAGGTGATATATCGGTTTGTTGGTGGCTAGAAGTTCGTGAGTTTCGACCTTGTTGTGATGCCTCAGAAAAAACCATTCGAAACTTCGCAGATCTTCTTCGCCGACGTTCGGAAGATGCTTCTCAAGGGCCTCGTTTGCGCCAACAGAATCGCCACTGATTGTCGCCTGTGTGGCAATTCTCATATCCGCCACGTACAGCAGCCTCGCCATGCGACTCTCGGCAGTATTGGCCCTCGCCTGACCCTGCAGCGCAATGCCTTCTGCATTCCAGGCGTGGCGAGCCTGAATAATGGCGACGACCAGACCGATCAGTAGACAAGCCAACGCGATCACGCCCGATATCAGAAACCCCTTGTGACGGCGAGCAAACTTTGACAGGGTATAAGCGGCTGTTGGCAACCGAGCCAAAATTGGTTTACTGTCGAGAAAGCACTGCAGGTCCTCAACCAACTCACCAGCCGACTGATACCGTCGGTTCCGATCTTTCTCCATCGCTTTCATGACAATGCAATCCAGATCGCCGGTCAGTCGCTGCACAAGTCTGCGACGCATCGAGTTATCCGTCAGAGCCGTCTCGTTCGCATGTTTGCGTTGACGAACTCTGACACTTGGCCATGGCGGATCGACGTCACGGATCATTTCACGAACTTCATCAAACGTTGCCCGCTCCATGCAATCCCGGTCAAACGGAGGATCGCCCGTCAGAAGAGTGTAAAGCAGGGCTCCCAGTGAGTAGATGTCGGTTCGAATATCCAGCGAATCCTCACCCATCGACGCCTGTTCGGGACTCATGTACTGTGGTGTCCCCAGAAACGCCCCCAGCTGTGTGACAAGACTGTTGCCAGTGCCGATGGTGTCTGAAGTCTCGCTGGTAAAAGCTCTCGCGATTCCGAAGTCGATGACCTTGACGACCGGTAGACCATCGAGCACCGTGATCAGCACATTCGATGGTTTAATATCCCGATGAATGATGCCTTTCTGGTGAGCGTGCTGGATTGCCAGACAACAGTCGATAAACAGCCGTAATCGCTGTTCCACGTCGCTGGCCTGCTTTTCACAGAACTCCAGAATCGGAGTTCCGTTGACCAGTTCCATCACAAAGAAAGAGATGCCGGTTTCTGTTACCGAGGCATCCAGCACTCGTGCAATATTAGGATGGTCCATCATCGCCAGTGTGCGTTGTTCTCTGTGGAATCTGCGCACAACATCGTGACTGTCCATCCCTGGCCGAATGATTTTGATGGCCACTTTGCGGCGCACTGGGTGTAACTGTTCAGCCATGTAGACCGCACCCATGCCGCCCTGACCAATCTGCTCACGAAGATGGTACGGACCAACGACCACGTCCGGCCTGATGGCCGTTGCTGTGGATCGGGCATTGGCGACAGAAGTCAGTGTCTGCTCGAGAAACTCGCCGCGAGGATACGCACTCAGCAACTCACGAACACTTTGCAACAACTCCGGCTGCCCGGCACAGGCCTCAAGGAGATACGCTTCACGGGCTTCTGTCGTTTCCCTGGCCAGTGCCTCCTGAAATATGGTCTCTTCTGATGATTCCATCGTGCTCTTCGTCAAATCAATGGCCGCACAACGTCCGGGCCGTTCTCGGAAACACTACTCCTCAGTTTGCTGGACTAATTCTCGAGTGAGCCAAGCCCGGGAATAGGCCCAGTGGCGGTTGGCAGTGGACAGCGACATCCCAAGCACCTCCGCCACTTCAGCCAAAGTCAGTCCTGCAAAATAACGCAACTTCACCACTTCGGCCTTTTCCGGAAAGAGA